>DASWHU010000112.1:0-18139 GCA_036398035.1 Alphaproteobacteria bacterium
TAGCAGGCGGTGCTGACCACCCCGCGCCGGCCGCCGCCGACGATCACCGGCTTGTCCTGCAAGGCCGGGTTGTCGCGCTTCTCGACCGCGGCATAGAACGCGTCGCAGTCGAGATGGGCGATGGCAAGCTGGTTCAGCTCGCCATGGCGGACCAGGCGCGGGCCGCCGCAGGCCGGGCAGCGCAGGGCTGCGGCCTGCGCCAGCCGGGCGCCGCAGTCGCGGCACAGGCCGGGGAGGCTCATTGCCCGGCCTCGGGGTCGGGCCACAGCCACGCCGCGCCGCGCACGCCGTCGCGCGCGATCGCCGCCGCCTCGATCTTGTGGCCGCCGAGGTCCACCCCGATGCGCATGGCGCGCTCAGTACCCGGCCGCAGCCAGCTCGGACTCGATCAGCGCCCGCGCCTCGGGCCAGTGGCGGACCGCATGATGGGCCTCGGACACCGGGCCGAGCAGGTCCGCGAGCCTGGTATCGGCGATCAGGTGGAGGCGGCGCACGCGCGGCGCGTGACGCGCGACCGAGGCGTGGTGGCGCGGCCCGTCGTCGAGGAAGAACACCGGTGCCGCGACCGCCTCGGCGAGCGCCTCGACCACCGGTCCCTTGGGGCCGGTGTTGGCGATCAGCGGATAGTCCATGCCGTGGCGCGACAGCGCGGCGCGCCGGATCGGCGCCTGCGCCGCCGGGATGTTGCTCAGCACCAATATCTGGGCGCGCGCGCTGAGCCCGGCGAGTGCCGCCGCCGCCCCCGGAACCGGCTCCAGCGACGCGGTGTGATGCTCGAAGAACGCGTCCAGCAGGCCGGCGACCGCGGCGCGCGGCAGCGCCGTGTCGTCGGCGCGGCTGCGGACGTTGCCGTCAAGCGCGAAGGACATCCAGTCGAAGTAGTGGCCGCGGCGGTCGAGGAAGCCCTCGAAGGCGGCCATGAACACGAACAGCACCTCGTCCGCGTCCGAGACGATCAGCGGGCGGTCGGGGGCGAGGTCGAGCGCGGCGATGCGCGCGTGCGCGGCCGCCGTGTCGGCGGGCGGGCCGGCCATCTAGTCTGACATCGCCGCGCCCGGCAGCGCCGCGCGGGCACGGGCCGGGGTCTCCGGCGCGAGCCCGGCGGCGTCGCAGAAAGCGAGCAGCAGCGCCTCGTCGCCAAGCACGAAGTCGAGCACGCCGGCAAGGAAGGCGGCATTGCCGGCCTCGGCGCGCAACGTCGCGAGGTCGGCGCCGGACAGCGCCAGGAACCGCTCGCGCGCCTCCGTCTCGCCGACCACGTGCGCCAGGGCCTGCAGGGCGATGGTCTCGGCCGCCTCGGGTGTCATGAGGCGATTTTAGAACAAGCGCCGGCGGCGTCCAGGCCCCGCGGTGGCGGATGCTGGGCTATCTAATCGGAGTTCCGATCCAGGCGAGGAAGAGAAACCAGCCGACTAAGCGCGGTTGCCGCAGTAGGACCACCGATCGCCACAATCGCGACGACTGCAGCGGCTTCCCAGCCATCTAGAATTGCTATGACCCCGGCCGCCACGATTCCTAGTAATCCCAGCGTCAAGGCGTGATATTGGGCGCGATTCATTCGGCTTTCGTCGCCCTCGAAGGCCCTGTCCTCCAGGCTATGGCGATGCCTTCTCTCGTCATCCCACCCGCCTACCATCCGGTCGGCCAAGCCCGGAATGACTGCGTCGTACTGCTTCAGCATTCCAGGCGGCGGGATCGGCCCTCGATAGGTCCAACTGTGAGCGGCGCTGATAATAAGTTGGGCGTCCGGGTCATCAGGATCGATAGCCGCCCGCCTGAGAATATTCCTTAGCGCCGCCTTAAGCCTTTGGGCGTCCTCGTCCTCGGCAGGAACTGGTAACGCGTCCTTTGTCGGCTTCTTGTCGTCGGTGTCAGGCGGCTCGGGCTGTTCGTTCATCCCGACGCAACCGATCGAGCGAAGCGGTCATATCATTTCCGACGGCCTGCCAGTCCGCCCAGAATGCGTCAGCTGTTGACCGATGTAGGATCGGTCGGCGCCGGATTGGCAGAGGATCAAAGCCCAAGGAAAATCCCACCCAATACGCTCGCGCTGGCGAGTCTAACGTGAACGCATAATGTGGTAGATTTTTCAACCACTTGGCCATCTTGATCACGCTCGTGAGGCGATTATGTTGGTATCCCTTCGTCAATGTCAATTGCCCTTGCTACCCTCACCGATCCATTCCCAACCGTTCTCAACTGTACCTTCCTCGCAACAAGGTCATCACCAAGAATGTCAATCTAGGACAACTTTGTTGCCGGATTAGGACACCCCGCCCCGATTTAGGGCAGTGCCCGGCGGTGCGACGGTTACAGGTTGTCGCGCGGCGTCGGCGGCAGCAGGTGGCCGATGCGGTCGAGCACCGCGGTCGGCTCGTCCCAGAACGACGCTCCCATGCCGGCGCGCGACGACCAGACCACGGCGGCGGGCATGGTGCCGAACCGGTCGACCCTGAGCCTGATCTCGTGACCGCGGCCGAGGCGCGCCGGGGCGGCAAGGAACGCGCCACCCGCGGACAGGTTATGGACCGAGAACGGGACCAGCTGGTCGCCGAGATAGAACGAGCCGGAGAGCAGCACCAGGCGGCGCGGAAACCGGCGCAGGTCGCGATTGCTCGCGGTGTCGCTCAGGAGCCGGTCGATGATCGCCTGGACCTGGCCGTGGCGGTCGATGAAGGCGATGCCGAACTGGTCGCCGTGGTTGCGCACGACCTCGGCGTAGAGGTCGGGATGGCGCTCGATCCGGAACGCGAATGCGTTCGCCGGCTCGGCACCGGACGGGATTCGGATCAGGGCGCCGCTGGCGGAGATGTTGAGCACCTGGCAGGCGATGTCGCCGGCGCGGTTGCGGATCACCGCCGGCAGGAACACCGCGGTGCGCCGAAACCGCGGGTTGCGGGGCGACGTGCGCGGCGCGCGCCGGTCGTGCCGCGGGCTCGACCCCGTCCGCAGCTGTCTCGCCTGGGGAAGTTCCCCGATCGCTCCCATCGCCTGCCCCCTCCGCAACTGGTAAAGCTAGGGGCGAATTCACGCGCGCCCAGTGGGCCCGACGTTTTTCCGACATTTCAAGGAGTGGCGGGCCGGGCCTCACCTTGCCCGCGAGCCGGAAAGGTTAACGTTCGAGCGCCGCGCGCACGCAATACGTGCGCGTATGCCGCACGCTTTCAACCCATGCTACAGCAACGCTTGCCGGCCTTCCGGGGCCGGCGGCGAAGGGGGGACGCCGCGCTACACCGCGGCGCGGCGCTATTTGATCTTGCCTTCCTTGTACAGCACGTGCTTGCGCGCGACCGGGTCGTACTTCTTGATCTCGAGCTTGCCGGTCATGGTGCGCGGGTTCTTCTTGGTGACGTAGAAGTGCCCGGTGTCGGCGGTGCTGTTGAGGCGGATCTTGAGCGAGTTCGGCTTGGCCATGGTGGTGTCCGTGGGCGCGGGGCGCCGCTCGAGGTTGCGAGGTCGGGCGCGACGATAGCTGCCGCGCCGGCGCTGTCAAGCCCCGGCGGCGGGGCGCGCCGTGCGCCGGCGCCCGATCTCGACCGACAGGGCGAAGGCGCCGGTCGCCGCGGCCATCGCCGCCATCAGGCCGTGCGGGGACCACAGCTCCATCGCCACCCCGCCGAGCGCCGGTCCAGCGACGCTGCCGACGCCGTACGCAAGCGTCAGCCCGACATTGCCGGCCGCGAGGTCGGCGCCGCGGAAGCGCTCGCCAAGCAGGGTCATGGCGAACATCCAGAAGCTGCCGAGCAGGCCGCCGATCGCGAACAGCAGCACGTGGAGCGCGATCGGGCTCGCACCGAACGCGGCGACGGCGAGCAGCAGCACCGTCCCCGCCGCGGCGCTGCCGGCAACCGCCGCGCGCCGGTCGGTGCGGTCGGCCAGCCAGCCGAGCGGGAGCTGAAGGACGATGGCGCCGACGGCCAATGTGGTCACCAGCCGGGCGGCGGCGGGCGCCTCCAGATCGAGGCTGAGCCCGTAGACCGCGAGCAGCGCGACCATGCCGCCGTCGAGCACCCCGAACAGGGCCGCAGCCGCGGCCGCCACCGGCATCGCCCGCAGCAGCCTGAGCGCCCCGCCGGACGGCACGCCGGCGATGGTTGGCGCGCTGCGCGCGCCGATCAGCACCGGCACGACTCCCGACAGCACCACGAGCGCGCCGACCAGGAACGGCAGCGGGCCGTCGGCGCCGGTCGCGGTGATGATCAGCGGCCCGAGCGCGAAGCCGGCGGCGAGCGAGGTGGTGTAGACAGCGACCAGGCGCCCGCGCACCCGGTCGTCGATGGCGGCGTTGATCCAGGTCTCGCCGGCGACGAACAGCAACCCCTCCGCGCCGCCGAAGGCGAACCGGACCACCGCCCAGGCGGCGAACGAGTCGAACGCTGCGAGCAAGGCGAGGCACGCGGCGCAGCCGAGGATGCCGGCGTTCATGGCGCCGACCAGCCCGGCGCGCCTGATCACGCCAGGCGCCAGCGGCGCGCACAGCATGATGCCGAGGAACTGCGCCGCCGAGTTGACGCCGATCAGCGTCTCGCCGGTGCCGCGTGCCTCGAGCACCAGGGCGAACAAGGGCAGCCCCAGCCCGATGGTGGTGCCGAGCAGCGTGGTCGCGCTGATCGCCGCCACCAGGCCGCGAACCGGGCCCGGGCGCGCGGCGGGCTCTTGCACCGTCATCGACCGCGCTTGGCGCGTGTGCGCCCGCGCGCGACCTGGGTCTTCGTGCCGGCGGCGTGTTCGAGCTCGAAGCGCAAGGTGCCGGTGACCAGGTCGGCCTCGGCCAGGCGGACCTCGAGCATCTCGCCGAGCGCATAGGCGCGGCCGCTGTCGCGCCCGGTCAGGCGGTGGCGCCCCGGGTCGTGCTCCATGTACTCGCCGAAGTCGCGGATCGGGATCAGCCCGTCGGCGCCGGTGTCGGCGAGCTGGACGAACAGCCCGAACCGGGTCACCCCGGTGATGCGCGCGGCGAACCGGGCGCCCACCCGCTCGGCGAGGAAGCGGGTGGCGAAGCGGTCGAGCGCATCGCGTTCCGCCGTCGCCGCGCGTCGCTCGGTGGCCGAGATCTCGGCGCCGACCACGGCGAAGTCCTGATCGGCGTCCTTGGGCAGCGCGCCCGCGCCAAGACCGAGCGCGCCGATCAGGCTGCGGTGGACCAGCAGGTCGGCGTAGCGCCGGATCGGCGAGGTGAAGTGGGCATAGCGGCGCAGGTTGAGCCCGAAATGGCCGATGTTGTCCGGGCTGTACTCGGCCTGCGCCTGGCTGCGCAGGACGGTCAGCGCGACGCTCTCCTCCTCGGGCGTGCCGCGCGCCTTGTCGAGGATGTGGTTGAACTGCGCCGTGGTCGCGTGACGCCCGCGGGCGAGGCGATAGCCGAGGCTCGACAGGTAGTTGCGCAGCGCTTCGAGCTTGTCCAGCGGCGGCTGGTCGTGGATGCGGAACATGCACGGCGCGCGGCGGGCGACCAGGGTCTCGGCGGCGGCGACGTTGGCCAGGATCATGAACTCCTCGATGATCCGGTGGCTGTCGTAGCGCGGCCGGGTCTCGATGGCCCGGACCGCGCCGGCGTCGTCGAACAGCACCCGCCGCTCGGGCAGGTCGAGGTCGAGCGTGCCGCGCTTGCGCCGCGCCGCGAGCAGGCGGCGGAAGGCGCCGTCGAGCGGCCGGATCACGGGCTCGGCGAGCGGCTCGACCTCGGCCGCTGCCCGGCCGTCGATCGCCGCCTGCACTCCGCGGTACGTGAGCCGCGCCGCCGAGCGCATCAGCGCGCGCTCGAAGCGGTGGCGCACCAGCCCGCCGTCGCCGTCGATCCACAGGTGTGCCGCCACGCAGCCGCGATCCTCGCCCGGGCGCAGCGAGCACAGCCCGTTGGACAGCGCCTCGGGCAGCATCGGCACGACCATGTCGGGCAGGTACACCGAGTTGCCGCGCCGGCGCGCCTCGCGGTCGACCGCATCGCCCGGGCGCACGTAGTGGCCGACGTCGGCGATCGCCACCACCAGGTGCCAGCCGCCGCGGCTGTCCGGGTCCGGCTCGGCGAACACCGCGTCGTCGAAGTCGCGCGCGTCCTCGTCGTCGATGGTGACCAGCGGCAGCTTGCGCAAGTCGGCGCGGCCGCGCACGCCGAGCGGGCGCGCGGCCTCGGCCCGGGCCACCGCCTCGGGCGGGAAGTGGGACGGGATGCCGTGCTGGTTGATCACCAGCAGGCCGATCGAGCGCGGCGAATCCATCCCCTCCAGCACGTCGATCACCCGTGCCTGGGGCAGGCCGAGGCGGTGCGCGGGCAGGGTCTCGGCGATCACCAGGTCGCCCGCGCGGGCGTCGCGGGCATCGCCCTGGGCGACGAAGAACTCGCTGCGCGCGCGCCGCTCGACCGGCTTGATGCGGCCGCCGGCGCCGTCCCCGGCGGGCCGATAGACGCCGACCAGCCGGCCCGGCCGGCCGCCGAGCACCCGGATCACGCGCCCTTCGTAGAGGTCCTCGGCGATCTTGCGGGTGCGCACCAGCACCCGGTCGCCGACGCCCGGCGCGTGCGTGCGCGGGCGCAGCGCCGGCAGCACGGTCACCGACGGCGGCGGCGCCTCGCCGCGCCAGTCGACCGGGCGGGCAAGCGGGTCGCCGTCGAGGTCGAGGCCGGTGACCTCGACCACGCACACGGCGGGCAGGGCGCCGCCGGCGGCCAGCGACTTGCGCTGCCCGCGCACGATCAGGCCGGCATCCGCGAGCTCGCGCAGCACCTCCTTGAGCGCCGCGCGGTCCGCCCCCTTGAGCTTGAACGCGCGCGCGATCTCGCGCTTGCCGACCTTGTGGTCGGCGGTTTCGAGGAATTCGAGTATCTGCTCGCGGGACGGCAGCCCTTCGGCGCGGCGCTGTTTCGGACCCGAAGCCTTGGCCACGGCGCTCCCGATTCAGGCGGGGTCGGTGACGGCCGCGGCGCGCGCCTTGCCGGTGCTCTTGCGTGCCGTCGAGGCGGGCTTGGCGCGCTTGCGTCCCTTGGTCTTCTTCGCCGCCTTCTCGGCCAGCAGCGGCAGCGCGTCCGCGAGCGTGACAGCCGCCGGGTCGGCGTCCTTGGGCAGGTTGGCGATCACGCTGTTGTGCCGGACATAGGGGCCGTAGCGGCCGCTGTACAGCGCTACCTCGCGGTCGTCGTCGGGATGGCGGCCGAGCACCCGCAGCCGGGTCGAGCCGCGGCGCGCGCCGCCGGCCTCGGCGAGCAAGGCGACCGCGCGGTTGAGGCCGATGGTCAGCACGTCGTCGCCGTCCTTGAGCGACTTGAAGCTGTCCTGGTGCTTGATGTAGGGGCCGTAACGGCCGACGCCGGCGGTGATCGGCGCGCCGGTCTCGGGATGCGTGCCGACCTCGCGCGGCAGGTCGAGCAAGGCAATCGCCATCGCGAGATCGACGGCCTCGGGGTCCATGCCCTTGGGCAGCGACACCCGTTTCGGCTTGTCGCCGTCGCCGGCACCCTCGCGCTGGACATAGAGGCCGTAGGGGCCGCTGCGCAGAGTGACCTCGGCGCCGTCCGGCGCGCTGCCGAGGGCGCGCGGGCCTTCCGAAAGGCCGGCGCCTTCGCCGTTGCCGCCGTTGACCACGACCAGCGGCCGGGTGTAGCGGCAGTCGGGGTAATTGGAGCAGCCGACGAACGCGCCGAACTTGCCGAGCTTGAGGCTCAGCCGCCCGTCGGCGCAGGCGGGACACGCGCGCGGATCGCGGCCCGAGCCGTTCGCCGGGAAGATGTGCGGCCCGAGGAAGGAATCGAGCTTGTCCAGGATGTCGCGCACGCGCAGGTGGCCGATGTCGTCGACCGCCAGCGAGAACCCGCTCCAGAACTCGCGCAGCACGTCCTTCCAGTCGAGCTTGCCGTTCGAGATCAGGTCGAGCCGGTCCTCGAGCCGGGCGGTGAAGTCGTACTGCACGTAGCGCTCGAAGAAGCTCTCCAGGAACGCGGTCACCAGCCGGCCGCGGTCCTCGGGCACGAACCGCTTCTTCTCCAGGCGGACGTAGTCGCGGTCCTGGAGCACCGTGATGATGTTGGCGTAGGTCGACGGCCGGCCGATGCCGAGCTCCTCCAACCTCTTGACCAGCGACGCCTCGCTGTAGCGCGGTGGCGGCTCGGTGAAGTGCTGCGCGGGCGTGACCTGGCCGAGGCTCAGCGCCTCGCCCTCGGACACCGCCGGCAGGCGGCGGCCTTCGCCCTCGTCGTCGGCGGCGGGCTCGTCGCGGCCCTCGGTGTAGAGCCGGTAATAGCCGTCGAACGCGACCACCGAGCCGGTCGCGCGCAAGGCCACCTTGGCGTCGGCGGAGGCGATGGTGACCCCGACCTGGTCGAGCACCGCGGGCTCCATCTGGCTCGCCACGGTGCGCTTCCAGATCAGCTCGTACAGGCGCCCTTCGTCCTCGCCGATGGCAAGCTCGCGCGGATGCCGGGCGGCGTCGGTCGGGCGGATCGCCTCGTGCGCCTCCTGGGCGTTCTTCGCCCGGTTGGTGTAGCGGCGCGGCGACTCGGGCAGGTAGGTGCCGCCATAGAGCCGCTCGATCGCGGCGCGGGCCGCGGTCAGCGCCTCGTTCGACAAGGTCACCGAGTCGGTGCGCATGTAGCTGATCAGGCCGACCGTCTCGCCGGCCAGGTCGACGCCTTCGTACAGGCGCTGGGCGACGCGCATGGTGCGCTGGGCGGTGAAGCCGAGCTTGCGCGCCGCCTCCTGCTGCAAGGTCGAGGTCGTGAACGGCGGCGGCGGGGTGCGGCGGACCTGCTTGCGCTCGACCGCGGTCACCCTGAGAGCGCTCGCCGCCACTGCCTGCGCCGCGCGCGTCGCCGCGGCCTCGTCGGCGAGGTCGAACTTGTCGAGCTTGGCGCCGTCGAGGGTGACCAGCCGCGCGCTGAACCTCTCGCCCGATGCGCGCGCGAGCTCGGCATCGACGGTCCAGTACTGGCGCGCCTTGAACGCCTCGATCTCCATCTCGCGGTCGACGATCAGGCGCAGCGCCACCGACTGGACGCGCCCGGCCGAGCGGCTGCCCGGCACCTTGCGCCACAGCACCGGCGACAGGGTGAAGCCGACCAGATAGTCGAGCGCCCGGCGCGCCTGCTGGGCGTTGACCAGGTCCATGTCGATGTCGCGCGGATGCGCCAGCGCCTCGCGCACAGCATCGCGGGTGACCTCGTAGAACACCACCCGCTCGGCCGTCTTGCCCTCCAGGGCGCCCTTGGCGCGCAAGTGGTTGAGCACGTGCCACGAGATCGCCTCGCCCTCGCGGTCGGGGTCGGTGGCGAGCAGCAGGCGGCCCGCGCCCTTGGCCTCGGTGGTTATCTGCTTGAGCTGCTTCGCCGACTTGGGGTCGGCGACATAGTCCATGGCGAAGTCCTCGTCGGGACGCACCGAGCCGTCCTTCGACGGCAGGTCGCAGACATGGCCGTAGGTGGCGACGACCCTGTAGCCGGGGCCGAGGTACTTGCCGATCGTGCGCGCCTTCGCCGGCGACTCGACGATAACGACGTTGGTGGTGTCGGTGGTCTTCTCGTTCATCGCTCGAGATAACGCCCTTAATTCATTGATCAGAGATGGATATCGAGCCCCCCGGATGGCGGATGACGCGGCCGGCGAGCTCGAGCTCGAGCATCACGATCATGACCTCGGCGGCAGTTAACTGGCATTGGCGGACCAGTTCGTCAACCAACAGCGGCGTCGGACCGAGTGCCGCCATCACCCGCTCCCGGTCCGCGTCCGTGACGTCCAACTCGCTGATCTCCTTGGACGAAATCCCGATCCCGGCGGGCGCCTCCGGGGTCTCGCCGAGCCGTCTTGAGGTCATCTCGGCGAGCGAGGAGAGCACGTCCTCGGCCGACTCGGTGAGCACCGCGCCCTGGCGAATCAGCAGGTTGGTGCCGCCGTGGCGGGGATCGAGCGGCGAGCCGGGAACCGCGAACACCTCGCGGCCCTGCTCGAGCGCAAGACGCGCCGTGATCAGGCTGCCCGAGCGCCGGCTCGCCTCGACCACCACCACGCCCAGAGCGAGGCCCGAGACGATTCGGTTGCGGCGCGGGAAGTGGCGCGCCTGGGGCGCGAGGCCGAGCGGCTGCTCCGAGACCAGCGCGCCGGCGTCGCGGATCGACTCGTACAGCGCCTGGTTCTCGGCCGGGTAGACGATGTCGATGCCGCCCGCCTGGGCGGCGACGGTGCCGTGGGCGAGCGCGCCGGCATGGGCCTCGGCGTCGATGCCGCGGGCGAGGCCGGAGACCACCACCAGGCCACCGGCGCCGAGCTCGGCGGCGAGCCCGCGCGCGAACCGCCGGCCGATGCCGGAGGCATTGCGCGCGCCGACCACGGCAACCGAATTGCGGTCGAGCAGGTCGAGATGGCCGAGCGCCGAGATGATCGGCGGCGGGTCGGGGATCGCCGCCAGGGCGCGCGGAAAGCCGGGCTCGCCCCAGGCGAGCAGATGGCCGCCGATCGCCGCCAGCGCGTCCGCCTCGCGCGCCGCATCGTCGCGGCTGCAGGCGCGGATGCGCCGGCGAAGGCCGCCGCGGCGGGCGAGCTCGGGCAGCATGTCGAGCGCCGCCGCCGCGCTGCCGGTCGCGCGCAAGAGATCGAAGAACGTCCGCGGGCCGACGTTCTCGCTGCGCCACAGCCGCAGCCAATCGAGACGTTCGCTCGCGGCAAGCCCGCTTCGCGCCCCATGCATCGGCGCACCATGGGGGTGGCGGCGCAAACCGGTCAAGCTTTCCCGATGCGCGGCTCCTTGCCGGACATCAGGCGGCGGATGTTGGCGTGATGGCGGACCAGCACCAGCACCGCGATCACCGCCATCAGGTCGACATGCTGGGGCAGACCGGGAAGCCAGTAGGGCAAAGTCTCCTGGCGCTGCAGCGCGAGCATGGCCCACAGCATCGCCGGTGCCGCGATCATCGCGATCATCGAGGCCACCGAGACGATGCGCGTGGCCGCGGCGACGATCGCGAATCCGGCGCCGGCGGCGAGCGCGACCGGCCAGCTGACCGCGAACAGCACCCCGAACGCGGTCGCCACGCCCTTGCCGCCCTGAAAGCGCAGCCACACCGGGAACATGTGGCCGAGCACCACCGACAGGCCGGCGATGTACTCGAAGTCGGGGCCGTAGAACCCGGCCGCGGCGACCGCCGCCGTGCCCTTGCCGAGGTCGAGCGCCAGCGTCAGCAGGGCGAGAGCCGTGTGGCCGGTGCGCAGCACGTTGGTCGCGCCGATGTTGCCCGAACCGATGCGCCGGATGTCGCCGAGCCCGGCGACGCGGGCGACGATCAGCCCGAACGGGATCGAGCCGATCAGGTAGCAGACCGGGATCGCGGCGTAGTACGGCCAGGTGTAGGCGAGGCCGCCGAGCAGGTCGGGCATGGTCAGGGCGCGCCGTCGAGCCTGAACACGGTCTCGCCGCCGACCACCGTGCGCAGCACCCGGCCCTGCACCGGGCGCTCGTCATAGGGCGCGTTCTTCGACTTGCTCCGCAGCGCCGAGGTGTCGATCCGCCACGGCCGGTCGGGATCGAACACCACCAGGTCGGCGGGCGCGCCGACCGCCAGGCGGCCCTGCTCGAGGCCGAGCAGGCGCGCCGGCGCCGCGGTCATCCGCGCCAGCACCTCGACCAGCGACAGCGCGCCGGCGTGCACCAGCTCGAGCGCCAGCGGCAGCATGGTCTCCAGCCCGATGATGCCGAACGCCGCCTGGGCGAACGTGGTGCGCTTCGAGTCCTGGTCGTGGGGCGCGTGGTCGCTCGCGATCGCGTCGATGGTGCCGTCGGCGAGTCCGGCGACCACGGCGGCGCGGTCGGCCTCGCTGCGCAGCGGCGGGCGCACCTTGGCGAAGGTGCGGTAGTCGTCGACCGCGGTCTCGTTCAGCGCGAAGTAGGGCGGCGCGGTGGCGCAGGTCACCGGCTCGCCGCGCGCCTTGGCCCGGCGCACGACATCGATCGCCGCCGCGGTCGAGACATGGGCGACGTGATAGGGCGCCTCGGCGCGCGCGGCGAGCCGCAGGTCGCGCTCGATGATCACCGTCTCGGCCTCCGCGGGCATGCCGGCAAGGCCCAGCCGGCTCGCCAGCTCGCCGTCGTTCATCATGCCGCCTTCGGTCAGCGCCCGGTCCTCCGGGTGCTGCATCACCAGCCGGCCGAACGGCTTGGCGTAGGTCAGCGCGCGCAGCATCACGCGGCTGTCCATCACCGCCCGGTCGGCGTCGCTGAAGCCGACCGCGCCGGCCTCGGCGAGCATCCCGATCTCGGTCAGCTCCCGGCCTTCGAGGCCCCTGGTGATGGCCGCGACGGGATAGATCTTGACTAGGCTGGTCTCGCGCGCGCGCCGGGCGATGAACTCGATCAGCGCGATCTGGTCGATCGGCGGGTCGGTGTTGGGCATGCACGCGATCGAGGTCACCCCGCCCGCGGCCGCGGCGCGGCTGGCGGTGGCCAGCGTCTCCTTGTGCTCGGCGCCGGGCTCGCGCAGATGCGCGCGCATGTCGACCAGCCCGGGGGCGAGGCAGTGCCCGGCGCAGTCGACCACGTCGATGCCCTCCGGCACGCCGTCGGCGAACAGCCCCGGGCCGAGGTCGGCGATGCGGCGCGCATCGGTCAGCAGGGCACCGCGCAGGTCGCGCCCCGAGGCCGGATCGAGCAGGCGCGCATTGACGTAGGCGACGCGACCCGGGCGCGCGGCCGACGCCTGGGTGCTCACGCCACCGCCTCGGTCAGCGCCGGGCCGCGCCGGCGGGCGAGCGCATCGAGGCACGCCATTCGCACTGCGACGCCGAGCTCCACCTGATCGAGGATGACGCTCCGGGTCAGGTCGTCGGCGAGCTCGCTGTCGATCTCGACGCCGCGGTTCATCGGCCCCGGGTGCATGACCAGCGCGTCGGGCCTGGCCAGCGCGAGCTTGTCGTGGTCGAGCCCCCAGAAATGGAAGTACTCGCGGATCGAGGGCACGTAGCTGCCCTGCATGCGCTCGGTCTGCAGCCTCAGCATCATGACGATGTCGCAGTCCTTGAGGCCCGCGCGCATGTCGTGGAACACCTCGACGCCGAAGCGCTCGGCGGCGGTCGGCAGCAGCGTCGGCGGCGCGATCAGGCGCACCCGCGCGCCCATGATGTTGAACAGGTGGATGTTCGAGCGCGCCACCCGGCTGTGGCGGACGTCGCCGCAGATCGCCACCGTCAGCCCGTCGATGCGGCCGCGCCGGCGGCGGATGGTCAGGGCGTCGAGCAGCGCCTGGGTCGGGTGCTCGTGGCTGCCGTCGCCGGCGTTGATCACCGCGCACTCGACCTTCTCCGACAGCAGGTTCACCGCGCCCGAGTCGTTGTGGCGCACGACCAGGATGTCGGGGCGCATGGCATTGAGGGTGAGCGCGGTGTCGATCAGGGTCTCGCCCTTCTTGATCGAGCTCGCCTGCACCTGCATGTTGATTACGTCGGCGCCGAGGCGCTTGCCGGCCAGCTCGAACGAGGTCCGGGTGCGGGTCGAGCTCTCGAAGAACAGGTTGATCAGGGTCTGGCCCTGGAGCAGGGTCTGCTTCTTGTCGACCCGCCGGTTGAGCGCGACGTAGGACTCGGCGAGGTCGAGCAGATAGCCGATTTCCTCGGCGGTCATGTCGGCGATGCCGAGCAGATGGTGCCGCGCGAACGGACGGTTGGATGCGGGGCCGGTCATCAAAGGATCATCATACCGCCGATGCCCGCAGCGGCAAGACCGCTTCGCCCGGTCAGACGCGGGCGAGCGCGTCGAGCGCGCCTTGGAGGATATAGGTCGCGGCGAGCTTGTCGATCACCTGGCGCCGGCGCCGGCGCGACAGGTCGGCCTCGATCAGGGTACGGGTGACGGCACTGGTCGACAGCCGCTCGTCCCACAGCAGCACGGGCAGGCCGAGCCGGGCCTCGAGGTTGGCGGCGAGCGCGCGCGCGGACTGGGCGCGCGGCCCCTCGCTGCCGTCCATGTTGACCGCGAGGCCGACCACCAACCCGGCGACGTCCCGCTCGCGGCACAGGCGCTCCACTGCCTCCGCGGTATCGGCGAAGCGCGCGCGCGCGAGCGTCGCCACCGGGCTCGCGACCACGCGCCGGGCGTCGGAGGCGGCGACGCCGATCGACTTGGTGCCCGGATCGAGGCCGAGCAGCGCGCCCCCGGCCGGCAGCAGGGCGGCGAACGCGCGCAGGTCGTCGGTGGTCATGGCGCGCTTATGACCGGCACGCGCACGCGCCGCAAGCGCGTCCCCGAGCCCGGCGGGCGATTCGCCACCGAAGTCGCAGCCTGTTAGCATGCTGCTCGAATGAGACTGCGATATGCGCAAGTCCCTCTTGATCTGCTTGTTGGTTCTTGCCCTGGGTCATGTGCCGCTGCCGGCGGCGGGCGCCGGCGCGGGCGGTGACGGCTACCGGGCGTGGGCGAACGAGCTGGTCGCCGATTGGGACGGGCAGGGCAGCCACGAGCGCGGCACCGACGTCACCGGCTTCGGGCTCGCCGGCTTGTCGCTGTTCATGACCCATGACGAGGTCATCGAGCGGCTGGAGGCCGGCGGCACCGCGTTCGACATCTCGGAAACACAGCGCGTGACCTGCGTCGACGACCGCATCGAAGACATAAGGAGCGACGCGGGCAAAGGCGCGAACTGCGTCGATTACGTGATCTTCACCTTGCAATACGGAGACGGCGACGCGGCGCACGTCAAGGCAGAGTTCAAGGAAGACGTTTATTATGAGCCGGGCTCCAGCATTGTCATCAAGATTGAGTACACCCGAGACCACGCCCAAAGATCGGTCGACCTCGATGCCGCCTACGACGCGGTGACGAGCGAGTACGGCTATCAGTCCAAATATGCCCATCTCAAGTATTACATTGGGCATTTCAAGAAGTTGAAATCCTACCCTTACGTCGACTCGGAATGGCAACTGCCGTACCTCCAGATGTATCTGGGCAGCGTGAGCCCGATCAGTCGCTACTCGCTGGTGCTGTCGGCGGGCGAGGCGCTGCGCAAGGACCTCGAGGCCAGGGCCGACCAGATGGTCCGCGATGCCACCGAGATCCGGGAGTTCCGGCTGCCCTGGGGCATGTGACCGGGCACCGGCGTTCGCGTTTCCGCGCCCTGGCATGCGTCGTGGCACCCGATGCGGTCGCCTGTTATCTTACGGTCCCGGAAAGCGAGAGGTTTGTGCACCATGACGCGTGATCATGCGGTTGCGAGGACCGAGTACCGGTTCACGGCGCTGTTCGAGCCGGACGAGGACGGCGGCTACACCGTGTCGTTCCCAGCCCTGCCCGGGTGCCTGACGCATGGCGCGACCAAGGACGAGGCGCGCCGGATGGCGGCCGAGGCGCTGGAAGGGTATCTGGAGACCCTGCAGGAAGACCGCATGCCGATCCCGGTCGAACACGATGTTGAATTGCCGATTTGCGAGCCAGTGAGTGTTCAACTGAAGGCCGTATGAGCCGACGGCTGCCGCAGGTCACGATTCATCAGGGACGCCGGGCTGACGGTCGAGCAATTCCTCGATCTCCTTTAGCGTCGCAGATGGCCCGGAAAGGATTGCCGGGCGCGCCGGCGCGGTGGTAGGTAGGAGGGGCGCCGCGAGGCGCGCATCCCACAACAGCGGTCCGGCAGGGAGGCGCCCGAGGCGTGACGGGACCAGGCAATGGCGCTTGATAGGGCGACGGTGGCACGTGTCGCGCGGCTTGCGCGCATCCGCATCGGCGAGGACGAGCTCGACCGGCTTGCCGGCGAGCTCGACAACATCCTCAATTGGATCGAGCAGCTCAACGAGGTCGACGTGGCCGGCGTCGAGCCGATGACCAGCGTGGTCGCGTTCGAGCTGCCCGAGCGCGCGGACCGGGTCACCGAGGGCGGCCGCGCCGAGGACATCGTCGCCAACGCGCCCGAGACCGCCGGCTCCTACTTCGTCGTGCCCAAGGTGGTCGAGTGACCGCGGCATCGGCCGGGCTGGGTGTCGCCGAGATGCGGACACGCCTGGCCGCGGGCGAGACCAGCGCGGTCGAGCTTGCGCGCGCGCACCTCGTGGCGGCCGAGGCGGCGCGGCCGTTGAACGCCTACATCACCTTGGCGCCCGAGCGGGCGCTCGCGGCGGCGGCGGAGTCGGACGCGCGGCGGGCGCACGGCGCGGCGCGCCCGCTCGACGGCGTGCCGATCGCGGTCAAGGACGTGTACTGCACCGAGGGCGTGCTGACCACGGCGGGCTCGCACATCCTCGACGGCTTCGTGCCGCGCTACGAGTCGACGGTCACCGCCAAGCTCGCCGCCGCCGGCGCGATCGTCGTCGGCAAGACCAACATGGACGAGTTCGCGATGGGCTCGTCGAACATGACCAGCTATTACGGCGCGGTCGAGAACCCGTGGCGGCGCGCCGGCGACAACCGGCCGCTGGTGCCGGGCGGAAGCTCGGGCGGCTCGGCGGCGCTGGTCGCGGCGCGAGCGGTGCCGGCGGCGCTCGGCACCGACACCGGCGGCTCGATCCGCCAGCCGGCGGCGTTCTGCGGCGTGGTCGGGCTCAAGCCGACCTACGGCCGCTGCTCGCGCTGGGGCATCGTCGCGTTCGCAAGCTCGCTCGACCAGGCCGGGCCGTTCGCGCGCACTGTCCGCGACGCCGCGATCGTGCTCGGCGCGATCGCCGGCCACGATGCCAAGGACTCGACCTCGGTGCCGCGCCCGGTCCCCGACTACGAGGCGGCGCTGACCGGCGACATCCGCGGCCTCAAGGTGGGCGTGCCGAAGGAGTACCGGATCGACGGCATGGCCGGGGAGATCGAGGCGCTGTGGCGCCAGGGCGCCGATTGGCTCGCGGGCGCCGGCGCCGAGATGGTCGACATCTCGCTGCCGCACACGCGCTACGCGCTGCCCACCTATTACATCATCGCGCCCGCCGAGGCGTCGTCGAACCTCGCCCGCTACGACGGCGTCAAGTACGGGCTGCGCGTCGCCGGCGCCGACCTCCTGGACCAGTACGAGCGCACCCGCGCCGCCGGCTTCGGCGCCGAGGTCCGCCGGCGGATCATGGTCGGCACCTACGTGCTGTCGGCCGGATACTACGACGCCTATTACTTGCGCGCGCAACGGGTGCGCAGCCTGATCGCGCGCGACTTCGCCCGCGCGTTCGAGGCCGTCGACGTGATCCTGGCGCCGACCGCGCCGTTCACCGCGTTCGCGATCGGCGACAAGCTCGACGACCCGGTCGCGATGTACATCAACGACGTGTTCACGGTGCCCGCCAGCCTCGCCGGGCTGCCGGCGATCTCGGTGCCGGCGGGGCTCGCGGGCGACGGCCTGCCGCTCGGCCTGCAGGTCATCGGCAAGCCGTTCGACGAGGAGACGGTGCTGAACGCGGCCCACGCGCTGGAGGCTGAGGCCGGATTCACCGCCGTGCCCGCGTTCACCGTCGATGGAGCCGGCGCATGACCGACAGCACGCTGATGGAGGGCCGGACCGGCCCGTGGGAGGTGATCGTCGGGCTCGAGGTCCACGCCCAGGTGGTCTCCGAGTCCAAGCTGTTCTCGGGCGCGGCGACCGCGTTCGGCGCCGAGCCCAACTCCCAGGTCTCGCCGATCGACGCCGCCATGCCCGGCATGCTGCCGGTGATCAACGGCCGCGTCGTCGACCAGGCGATCCGCACCGGGCTCGCGCTCGGCGCCGAGATCAACCGGACCTCGGTGTTCGACCGCAAGAACTACTTCTATCCCGACCTGCCGCCCGGCTATCAGATCTCGCAATACTCGCGCCCGATCGTCGGCCGCGGCGCGATCGCCGTCGACCTCGCGGACGGTGGCGTGCGCACCGTCGGCATCACCCGGTTGCATCTCGAGCAGGACGCGGGCAAGAGCCTGCACGACCAGCATCCGAGCCGCACCTATGTCGACCTCAACCGCGCCGGCGTCGCGCTGATGGAGATCGTCTCCGAGCCCGACCTCAGAAGCGCCGAGGAGGCGGCGCTGTATCTCGCCAAGCTTCGCGCCATCCTGCGCACCGTCGGCAGCTGCGACGGCAACATGGAGCAGGGCTCGCTGCGCGCCGACGCCAACGTCTCGGTGCGCCGGCCGGGAGAGGGGCTCGGCACCCGCTGCGAGATCAAGAACCTCAACTCGATCCGCTTCCTCAGGCGCGCGATCGAGGTCGAGGCCCGGCGCCAGATCGGGA
>DASWHU010000113.1:0-2006 GCA_036398035.1 Alphaproteobacteria bacterium
GCTCACCGCCGGCCGAACAGGCGCTCGATGTCGGCCAGCTTCAGCTCGACATAGGTCGGCCGGCCGTGGTTGCACTGGCCGGAGTGGGGCGTCGCCTCCATCTGGCGCAGGAGCGCGTTCATCTCCGCCGCGTTCAGCAGCCGGCCGGCGCGCACCGAGCCGTGGCAGGCCATGGTGGAGCAGACCGCCTCGAGGCCGGACTTGAGCGCCAGCGCCTCGCCCAGCTCGCCCAGCTCGTCGGCGAGATCGCGCACCAGGCCCTGAATGTCGACCTCGCCCAACAGGGCCGGGGTCTCGCGCACCACCACCGCGCCGGGGCCGAAGGCCTCGAGCCGGAGGCCGATCTCCGCCAGCTCCTCGGCCCGCGCGGCGAGCCGCTCCGCGGCGGGCTCGTCGAGCTCCACCACCTCCGGCAACAGCAGCAGCTGCGAGGCGACCCGGCCGGCCGCGAGCTGCTCTTTCATGCGCTCGTAGACCAGGCGCTCGTGGGCCGCATGCTGGTCGACGATGACGATGCCGTCGCTGTTCTGCGCCACGATGTAGGTGCCGTGCAGCTGGGCGCGCGCTGCGCCCAGGGGATAGGCCTCGGCCAGCGCCTCGTCGGCGCCGTTGGCCTCCGGTCCGCCCATTCCGTCGCGCGGCGCGGCATGCGCCGTCCTCGCGGCCGGGGCTTGGGCGAGGCCCGGCAGGGGCGCGTGGTAGGCCGCCGCCGCCTCGGCGAGGCCGCGCGGCAGGGTCGCACCGCCGCCGGTGCCATAGACGTGCCCGCTGCCCCTGCCAGGCCTCATTGCGCCGGGCGCGAAGGCCCCCAGCGCCGCGGTCGAGACCGTGGTCGAGGCGCGGTGCCCCGCCTCGGCGAGCGCGTGCTTGGCGGCGCTGACGATCAGGCCGCGCACCAGGGCGGGATCGCGAAAGCGCACCTCGGTCTTCGCCGGGTGCACGTTGACGTCGACCAGGTCCGGCGACAGGTCGAGGAACAGGGCCAGCATGGGGTGGCGGTCGTGCGCCAGGACGTCATGATAGGCCCCCCTGACCGCGCCATAGAGCAGCTTGTCGCGCACCGGCCGGCCGTTGACGAAGAGATACTGCGCCTGGGCGCTGGCGCGGTTGAGGGTCGGCAGGCCGATATGGCCGGTGAGGCGCACGCCCTCGCGCTCGGCGTCGATCGGCAGCGCGTTGTCGGCAAACTCGCGGCCGAGGATCGCCGCCAGGCGCCTCAGGCGGGACTCGAACAGCTCGCCCTGGGCGGCCGGCAGGTTGAGGAGATCCCGCTGGCCGTCGCCGAGCACGAAACCGACCCCGTGGTGCGCCATGGCGAGCCGGGTGAGCGCGTCGCGCGCCTGCATCTGCTCGGCTCGCGCGGACTTGAGGAACTTGAGCCGCGCCGGGGTCGCGTAGAACAGATCGCGCACCTCGACCCGGGTGCCGCGGCCGAGCGCCGCCGGCTCGACCGCACCCTTGCGCCCGCCCTCGACGGCAAGGCGCCACGCCTCCCCGGCGCCGGCGGCGCGGCTGGTGACGGTCATGCGGCTGACCGCCGCGATCGACGGCAGCGCCTCGCCGCGGAAGCCGAGGGTCGCGATGTGGACCAGATCGTCCTCGGGCAGCTTCGAGGTGGCGTGGCGCTCGACGGCGAGCGACAGGTCCTCCGGCGTCATGCCGCAGCCGTCGTCGCTCACCGAGAGATAGCTCCGCCCGCCGTCGCGCAGCTCCGCCTCGATGTTCCGCGCGCCGGCATCGAGGGCGTTCTCCAGCAATTCCTTGAGGGCGGCCGCCGGCCGCTCGATCACCTCGCCGGCGGCGATGCGGTTGACCAGGGTTTCCGGCAGCAGGCGCAGGCTCATGGCAACGACTCGTCGGCTCGCGCCGCCGTCTGCAGATAGTCCCGCGCCAGGCGCTTGCCCTCGTCCACGGCCGGCTGGTCGAAGGGGTTCACGCCGAGCAGATCGGCGGCAATCACCGTTTCTAGCATGAAGTGCATCATCAGGGCACCCAGCTGGTACTCG
>DASWHU010000114.1:0-3996 GCA_036398035.1 Alphaproteobacteria bacterium
TCTCGACCACGTCTGTGCGACCATGGCCTGCCACGGCAGCGTGCGCGCCGGTCGCCGGCTGACGGTCGCCGAGATGAACGCGCTCCTGCGCGAGATGGAACAGACCCCCCACGCCGGCCAGTGCAGCCACGGCCGCCCGACTTATGTCGAGCTCCGCCTCGCCGACATCGAGCGCCTCTTCGGCCGGCGGTAGACGACCGGCCGCCCCAGCGGCCCTTTTCGTCATGCCGGCCGGCGAGCCGGCATCCAGTAGACGGCGCGTGCCGACCCACGGACCCCGGATACGCCCTGCGGGCGTTCCGGGGTGACGCCGAGGTCCGCGCCTACTGCCCCGGCATCGGGCCGGCGAGGAGGGCGGGGTCGAGGCGGGCGCGGTACCAGGTGATGCGCCAGTCGAGATGGGCGCCGGTGGCGCGCCCGCTCATCCCCACCGTGCCGAGCACGTCGCCCTGCGCGACTTCCTCGCCGACCGCGACCGCGATCTCGCCGAGATGGAGGTAGCTGGTGCCGAGCCCGTGGCCGTGGTCGAGGATCACCGTCTTGCCGCTCAGATAAAGCTCCTCGGCGAGCGTTACCCGGCCGGCCGCGGCGGCGCGCACCGACGTGCCCGGGGCGGCCTCGATGTCGATGCCGAAATGGGGCTGGCGCGGCTCGCCGTTGAGCACCCGGCGGGCGCCGAAGGTGCCGGTGATCGGGCCGGTCGCCGGCCACAGCAGCGCCGCGCGGTGGCCGGCAAGGTCGCTGTCGGCGGCGCGCGCGGCGTCGACGCGGGCCTGGTCGGTGCGGATTCGCGCCAGCGTCTCCTCATCGAAGGTGACCATCGCCTCGGGCAGACCGTCGATGCGCTGCTCGGGGTAGCTCCGCTGCTCGATGCGCAGGAACCGGCGCGCCGAGGGGCCGTGCTCGCACAGCGCCTTGACGATCGACCATTCGCCGTGGTCGTGGCCGAAGCCGATGACGAACTCGCCGTCGTCGGCGACGCGCACCTCGGCACTGTCGAGGGTGACCACGCAGCCCGGCGCGACGTGGCCGCGCATCAGCCCGCCCTGGATCGGGCGGCCGTGCAGCTCGAGCGCGGCGGCCACCGCCGCCTGCGCCCAGACCGTTGCCGCGGCAACCATCGCCGCGACACGGAACAGGCGCCTCACAGCAGGCTGCCCTGGCCGCCGTCGCCGGCGCCGCGCTTGGCGGGGCTGCGCGGCGCGAGCACCTGGGCGCCGACGCGGCCGTCGTGGAACTCGATCTCCAGCCGGTGCGCGCGCCGCGCCGCCTCGGCGCGCGGCACCAGCGCGCCGTCGGCGCCGTAGACCACGGCGAAGCCGCGCGCGAGCACGTTGCGGTAGCCGAGGGTCTCGAGCAGCGCCGCGGCGCGCTCGAGGCGCTTGTGCCGGTCGCCCGCGAGCCGCGCGAGAGCGCGCGCGATGCGGGCCTCGCCGAGCGCCCGGTCGAGGCCGATTCGCGCCTCGCGCAAGCGCGTGCGCGCCGCCGCGGCCAGCGCACGGTGCGCCACCGCGAGCCGGCCGCGCGCCTCGGCGAGCCGCTCGCCGGGGCTCCTGAGGCCGGCGGCGGCGCCTACCAGCTTGGCGTGGCGGCGCTCGATGAGCGCGCCCATCACCCGCGCCAAGGTCGCGGCGCGCTCATCCAGCCGCTGGCCGGCCTCGCCGAGCAGCGCCTCGGGCCGCGGCAGGCCGCGCCCCAGGCCCTCGATCCGGTCGCCGAGCTCGCGCAGCAGCCGCGCCGCCGCCGCCGCCAGCCGGTGGTCGTGCGCGCGCAGGGTGACCGCGAGCTCGGCGCGCACCGGCACCGCCATCTCGGCCGCCGCGCTCGGCGTCGGCGCGCGCACGTCGGCGGCGAAGTCGATCAGGGTGGTGTCGGTCTCGTGGCCGACCGCGCTGATCAGCGGGATGCGGCTTTCGGCCGCGGCGCGCACCACCACCTCCTCGTTGAACGCCCACAGGTCCTCGATGCTGCCGCCGCCGCGGGCGACGATCAGCAGCTCCGGGCGCGGCACCGCGCCGCCCTCGGGCAGCGCATTGAAGCCGCGGATCGCGGCGGCGACCTGCTCGGCCGCGCCCTCGCCCTGCACCCGCACCGGCCACACCAGCACGGTGCGCGGGAAGCGGTCGGCGAGCCGGTGCAGGATGTCGCGGATCACCGCCCCGGTCGGCGAGGTGACCACGCCGATCACCTCGGGCAGGAACGGCAGCGGCTGCTTCCGCGCCGCGTCGAACAGGCCCTCGGCGGCGAGCTTGCGCCGGCGCTCCTCCACGAGCGCGAGCAGCGCGCCGGCGCCGGCGACCTGGATCGAGTCGACCACCAGCTGGTACTTCGAGCGCTGGGCATAGGTCGACAGCCGGCCCTCGCACACCACCTCGAGCCCGTCCTCAGGCGCCACCCTGAGCCGCGCGGCGGTCGTGCGCCAGACCACCGCGTCGAGCACCGCGGACTCGTCCTTGAGCGCGAAGTACAGGTGGCCCGAGCCGTGGGCGTGATAGCCAGAGATCTCGCCGCGCACGCGCACCCGCGCGAACGCGCCCTCGACCGTGCGCTTGAGCGCGCTCGAAAGCTCGCTCACCGTGTATTCGGGGACGTTGCCGGCGAGGTCGGGGGCGTCGGTCATGGCGGCAGGGCGATCATAGCCGAGGCCCCGCCGGAGCGTCCATTGACAGGGCCGGCGCCATCGGGTGCAGTCCTGCCCGATGGCTTCGGGTGCGGGCGCATGAAGGTTCTGGTGATCGGCGGCGGCGGGCGCGAGCACGCGCTGTGCTGGGCGATCGCCGCCTCGCCGCTGTGCGACGCGCTGTTCTGCGCGCCCGGCAACGGCGGCATCGCCGAGGAGGCGAGGTGCGTCGCGATCGACCCGCTCGCCTTCGACGATATCGTCGCCTTCTGCCGCAAGCAGAAGATCGAGTTCGTCGTCGTCGGGCCCGAGGCGCCGCTGGTCGCGGGACTCGTCGACCGGCTCGAGGCGGAGGGCATCGCCGCGTTCGGGCCGACCAGGAAGGCGGCGCGGCTCGAGGGCTCGAAGGCGTTCGCCAAGACGTTCTGCCTCGACAACCGCATCCCGACCGCGGGTTTCGAGACCTTTACCGACGCCGATCGGGCCAAGGACTACATCCTGGCGAAGAACCGGCCCATGGTGGTCAAGGCCGACGGGCTCGCCGCCGGCAAAGGGGTGATCCTCGGGCTCACCGTCCAGGCTTCGGCCCGGGCCGTCGACGTCATCTTCGGCCCGCAGTTCTCCGTCGCCGGCCAGCGGGTGGTGATCGAGGAGTTTCTCGAAGGCGAGGAGGCGAGCTTTTTCGCCCTGGTCGACGGCGCGCACGCGCTGCCGCTCGCCTCCGCCCAGGACCACAAGGCGGTGGGCGAGGGCGATACCGGCGCCAACACCGGCGGCATGGGCGCCACCTCGCCGGCGCCGGTGATCGATGCGGCGATGGCGGCGCGGGTGATGGGCGAGATCGTCACCCCCACCGTGCGCGCGATGGCCGCTGCCGGCACGCCGTATAAGGGCGTGCTTTATGCCGGGCTGATGATCACCGACGACGGGCCGAAGCTGCTGGAATACAACGTCCGCTTCGGCGACCCCGAGTGCCAGGTGCTGATGATGCGGCTGCGCTCCGACCTGCTGCCGGCGCTGATCTCGGCGCGCGACGGCGAGCTCGAGCATTTCGACCTGCGCTGGCGGGACGAGGCGGCGCTGTGCGTGGTGATGGCGGCGAACGGCTATCCGGGCGCCTACGCCAAGGGCGGCGAGATCCGGGGACTCGATGCGCTCGCCGCGGACGAGCGCCAAGGCAGGCTCAAGGTGTTCCACGCCGGCACCAAGCGCGCGGACGGGCGCCTGGTCGCCGCCGGCGGGCGCGTGCTCGGCGTGACCGCGCTCGGCAAAACGGTTAAGGAAGCGCAGGCGCGCGCCTACGGGGCCGTCGACCGGATCGACTGGCCGGGCGGCTTCTGCCGGCGCGACATCGGCTGGCGGGCGGTCGAGCGCGA
>DASWHU010000115.1:0-16188 GCA_036398035.1 Alphaproteobacteria bacterium
GCCGTTGGCCGCCGAGTAGAGCATGACCAGGCCGAAGCCGGCGATCGCCACCACCAGCAAGATCAGCGCCCAGTTGATCTGGACGACCTTCTGGCCGAGGCTCATCTCGGGCTGGCGCAGGTGGCCGATGGTGGTCATCGCGGGCTTCTCCCCCGACTCAGGCCCGGCCCGGATCGGCGGGCGGGCGGGTCGCGACCGGCGGCGCCGTGCGCGCCGAGTCGCGGCCCTGCGCCTCGATCAGGATGTCGCGCACCATCGGCGCCGCCACCGCCGAGCCGCCGCCGCCGTGCTCGACCACCACCGCGCAGGCATAGCGCGGCGCCGCCACCGGGGCGAAGGCGATGAACAGCGCGTGGTCGCGCTCGGCCCACGGCTTGTCCTCGTTCTTGACCACGCCGGTCTCGTGCTCGCGCTTGGAGATGCGCCGCACCTGGCTGGTGCCGGTCTTGCCCGCCATCGCCAGCGCCTCGTCCTCGATGCGCGCGCGCCAGGCGGTCCCGGTGCGGTCATTGACCACCTTGTTCATGCCCGCCCGGACGATCTCAAGCGCCGCGGGGTCGATGCCGAGCAGCGCGGCGGCCGGCGCGGCCGCGGGCGCCTCGGCGCCGTCGTGTCGCACATCGAGGGCGAGCCTCGGCACCACCGCCCGCCCGCCGGCGATGCGCGCGCACGCCACTGCAAGCTGCAACGGCGTCGTCAGCACGTAGCCTTGGCCGATGCCGGTGTTCAAGGTCTCGCCCTTGTGCCACGGCTCGCCGTAGGTCGCGCGCTTCCAGGCCTGGGTCGGCATCAGCCCCGCCGCCTCGCCCGGCAGGTCGAGGCCGAGCCGCGCGCCGAGGCCGAGCCGGTGCGCCATCTCGGCCAGGCGGTCGACGCCGACCTTGAGCGCCACGTCGTAGAAATACACGTCGCACGAGCGCGAGATCGCCTCGACCATCGCCAGGCGCCCGTGGCCGCCCTTCTTCCAGCAGTGGAAGCGCCGGTTGCCGAGCTGCAAATGGCCCGGGCAGTAAACGCTGTGGCCGGGGCCGAGCAGGCCCGAATCCAGCGCGGTCAGCGCCGCCACCACCTTGAAGGTCGAGCCCGGCGGGTACTGGCCGGCGATCGCCTTGTTGATCAGCGGCGCGCGCGGGTTCTCGACCAGCTCGTTCCACTGCTTGCGGGTCAGGCCCTGGTTGAACAGGTTGGGATCGAAGCCGGGCGTGGAGGTCAGCGCCAGCACCTCGCCGGTGGCGATGTCGAGCACCGCGGCCGCGGCCGACTCGGCGCCGAGGCGGGCGGCGGCGAACTCCTGCAGGCCGAGGTCGAGGGTCAGCTTGACATCGTCGCCCGGCCGGCCCTCCTGGCGGCTGAGCTCGCGGATCACCCGGCCGTGGGCGTTGACCTCGACCTGCTGGGTGCCGGCACGCCCGCGCAAGCTGAGGTCGTGGATCTTCTCGACCCCGTTCTTGCCGATCCGGAAGTCGGGCAGCTCGAGCAGCGGGTCGCCGGTGAGCTCGCTTTCCGACACCGCCGCGACATAGCCCAGCACATGTGCGAGTGCCGCCGCATGCGGGTATTGGCGGAGCTGGCCGACCTCGATCGAGATGCCCGGCAGATAGGGCGCGTTGATCTCGATCGCGGCCACCTGGCGCCACGACAGGTGCTCGCGCAGCACCACCGGCACGAAGGCGCGCTTGCGCGCGATCTCGGCGCGCACGCGCTCGAGCTCGTCCTCGCCGAGCGGCACGTAGCCGCCGACCGCGGCCAAGGTGGCGTCCGTGTCGCCGGCCTGCTCGGGCACCAGCACCAGCCGGTAGTTCTGGCGATTGACCGCGAGCTCGGCGCCGAAGCGGTCGAAGATGCGCCCGCGCGGCGGGCTCAGGAGCTTGATGTTGATGCGGTTGTCCTCGGCCAGCAGGCGGTACTGGTGGCCCTGGACGACCTGGAGGTAGTAAAGCCTCCCGCCGAGCACCGACAGGAGCGCGAGCTTGCCCGCGGCGAGCAGCACCGTGCGCCGCGCGAACAGCCGCTGGCGGGCGCGTTGCTGCTGGTTCATCGCGCCCGCGCCTCGAGGTCGCCCAACAGCTCGCGCTGGACCGTGCCGAGCGGCCAGGCGATCACCGGGTACAGCGCCACGGTCAGGATCGCCTGGAACAGGCTCGGGCTGATCGGCATCGGCCTGAGCGCGAGCGCCGAGGCGGCAAGCCACCACAGCGCCACCGCGCCGGTGCCGATGACGGCGAAGCCGAGCCACGCCGCCGGCAGCGCCTTGGCGGTGAAGAACCGCCGCTGGGTCCCGGCCACCGCCTGCAGCACCAGCAACACCAGGGCGGTCAGGCCGAACGGCGCCCCGGTCAGCGCGTCATGGACCAGCCCGACCAACAGGGTCGCGGTCATCGGCAGCAGGTCGGGGCGGTAGACGGTCCAGTAGAACACGGCGATCGCCGGCAGCAGCGGCGTCACCGGGGCAAGGCCGGGCACGCCGAGCGGCACCGCGCACAGCACGGCGAGGAACAGGGTGAGCACGAACGGCAGCATCGCCCTGAGCTGCGACTCGATGCGGTGCCAGAGCTCGTTCTCTTCGGTCATTGTGCCGATGCCCCGCCGCCCTGGCCGGAGGCCATCTCCGGCGCGCCCGGCGCCCCCGCCACCGGCTCCTCGCCGTCCTCGCCCGCCTCGGGCAGCGGCTCGAAGCGCGGCCCGTCCCACGCCACCAGGCGGACGAACTCGAGCCGTGCCAGGTCCGCGGCGGGCTCGACGCGCACGCCGGCCTCGCCCACCGCCACCACCACCCCGACCGGCAGGCCCGGCGGCAGCACGCCGCCGTGGCCCGAGGTCACGACGCGGGCGCCGAGCGCCGGCGCGTACTCGAGCGGCAGGTATTCGAGCCTGAGAGTGTCCGAGTTGTCGCCGGCGGCGATCGCGCGCTCGCCGCTGCCCTCGATAACCACCGGCACGCGCGAGTTGAGGTCGGTGACCAGCAGCACCCGCGATGCCCGCCGCCCGACCTCGACCACCCGTCCCGCCAGGCCCTCGCCGGTGAGCGCCGCCTGGCCGGCGGCGATGCCGTCGCCGGCACCGACATTGACCAGCACGGTGCGCACGAAGGCGCTGGCCGAATCGCCGATCACCCGCGCCGAGACGAACGCCGGCTTGGCCTCCAGCCTGAGCCCGAGCAGGGCTCTCAGCGCCGCGTTCTCGTGCTCGAGCCGGCGGGCCGCCTGCTCCCAGCGCCTGAGCCGGGCAACCGCCTCAGTCAGCTCGGCGTTCTCGGTGCGCAGCGTCAGCAGGCCGCGCACCTCGGCGATCATCTGATTGACCGTCTCCACCGGCCGCGACAGGCCGTCGAGCACCGGCGCGAACACGTCGACCACCGCCGCGCGCACCCGGCCCATGGCCTCGGGCTCGGCCTTGCCGACCACCATCAGCGTCACCGACAGGCCGATCACGAGAAGCAGGCCAAAGCGGTGCAGCAGCGCGCGGACCGGCACCGCGACGCGGCTGATGCTACCCGGCGGCCGCCGCTGCATGTCGTCCGCCCCTGGCCTTAGTCAGTCATGATTGGCACGCTATCCGATGACTCCCGAGGAAACGCCGTGCCCCCGTTCGGTATGAAGCTCAGTATGCACTGTGCAGCACGTGCTTCAAGGTCCGCATCTCCTCGAGCGCACGCCCGGTGCCGAGCGCGACGCAGGTCAGCGCCTCCTCGGCGATCGACACCGGCAGGCCGGTCGCCTGGCGCAGCACGTGGTCGAGGTTGCGCAGCAGGCCGCCGCCGCCGGTGAGCATGATGCCCTTGTCGACGATGTCGGCGGCGAGCTCCGGCGGAGTGTTCTCGAGCGCGACCTTGACCGTCTCGATGATCGCGCCGACCGGCTCGGCCAGGCTCTCGGCGATCTGGCGCTCGCTGATCACGATCTCCTTGGGCACGCCGTTCATCAGGTCGCGGCCCTTGATCTCCATGGTCACGCCGTTGCCGTCCTCGGGCGGCATGGCGCCGCCGATGGTCATCTTGATGCGCTCGGCCGAGGACTCGCCGATCAAGAGGTTGTGGTTGCGGCGGATGTAGCCGATGATCGCCTCGTCCATCTTGTCGCCGCCGACGCGCACCGACTTGGCGTAGACGATGCCGCCGAGCGACAGCACCGCGACCTCGGTGGTGCCACCGCCGACGTCGACCACCATCGAGCCGGTCGCCTCGGTCACCGGCAGGCCGGCGCCGATCGCCGCCGCCATCGGCTCCTCGATCAGGTACACCCGGCGCGCGCCCGCGCTCTCCGCCGACTCCTGGATCGCGCGCTGCTCGACCGCGGTCGAGCCCGAAGGCACGCAGACCACGATCAGGGGACTGGCGAACGAGCGCCGGTTGTGCACCTTGCGGATGAAGTGCTTGATCATCTCCTCGGCGACCTCGAAGTCGGCGATGACCCCGTCGCGCAGCGGCCGGATGGCCTCGATGTTGCCGGGCGTGCGCCCGAGCATCTCCTTGGCCTCGTGGCCCACGGCCAGCACCTGCTTGCGGCCGCGCTGGTCGATCAGGGCCACCACCGAGGGCTCGTTGAGCACGATGCCGCGGCCCGCCACGTAGACCAGCGTGTTGGCGGTGCCGAGGTCGATGGCCATGTCGTTCGACATCAGGCCCATGAGGCGCGAGAACATGTTGTTCTATTTACACTCCCGCACTAGCCGAAAAAGACCCGCCAGCCACCTTATCGCGAGTCGTCGCCGCGACGCGGTGGCGTGGTCGGGGTCTCCCTAAGGTCCGCTCAGGCACGCGCGACCAGCGCCGCCGGCGCGCTCTTCTCGCGCTTGACCAGCAGCTTGTTGAGCGCATTCACGTAGGCGCGGGCGCTCGCGACCATGGTATCGGTGTCCGCGCTCTGGCCGTTGACCGAGCGGCCGTTCTCCTCGAGCCGCACCGAGACCTCGGCCTGTGCGTCGGTGCCCTCGGTCACGGCGTTGATCTGGAACAGCTGCAGCTTGGCGTGGTGCGGAAACAGCTCGCCGATGGCGCGGAACACCGCGTCCACCGGGCCGTCGCCCTCGGCCTCGGTTGCGCCCTCGACGCCGTCGACCTCGAGGGTCAGTGCGGCGCGCGGGCGCATGCCGGTGCCGCAGTGCACCGCCAGCGACACCAGCTTGATCCGCTCATGCTGGTGGCTGACCGCATCGTCGACCAGCGCCACGATGTCCTCGTCGTAGATGTCCTTCTTCTTGTCGGCCAGGTCCTTGAACCGGGCGAAGGCGTCGTTGAGCGCGTTGTCGCCGACCTCGTAGCCGAGCTCGCTGAGCTTGGTCTTGAACGCGTGGCGACCGGAATGCTTGCCCATCACCAGGGTCGACTTGGTCAGGCCGACCGACTCGGGAGTCATGATCTCGTAGGTGCCGGCGTGCTTGAGCATGCCGTCCTGATGGATGCCCGACTCGTGGGCGAAGGCGTTGGCGCCGACGATCGCCTTGTTGGGCTGGACCGTGAACCCGGTCACCGCCGAGACCAGCCGCGAGGCGCGCATGATGTGCTCGGTGCGGATGTTGGTGTGGAACGGCAACAGGTCGTTGCGGGTGCGGATCGCCATCACGATCTCTTCCATCGCCGCATTGCCGGCGCGCTCGCCGAGCCCGTTGACCGTGCACTCGACCTGGCGCGCGCCGGCCCGGATCGCGGCCAGCGAGTTCGCCACCGCCAGCCCCAGGTCGTTGTGGCAATGGACCGAGAGCACGGCCCGGTCGATGTTCGGCACGCGCTCGAACAGCATCCGGATCAGCGCCGTGAACTCCTCGGGCGTGGTGTAGCCGACTGTGTCCGGGACGTTGATGGTGCCGGCGCCGGCCTTGATCGCGCTTTCCACCGTCCGGCACAGGAAGTCGTGCTCGGTGCGGGTGCCGTCCTCGGGGCTCCATTCGACGTCGTCGCACAGGTTGCGCGCCCGGGTGACGCTGTCGATCACCGCCTGGTGAACGTCCTCGGGCGTCATCTGAAGCTTGTGCTTCATGTGCAGCGGGCTGGTCGAGATGAAGGTGTGGATGCGCTTGCGCTTGGCGGGCACCAGCGCCTCGGCGGCGCGGTCGATGTCCTTGCGCCCGGCGCGCGCCAGCGAGCACACCACCGACCCGGTGACCACCTTGGAGATCTCGTTGATCGCCTCGAAGTCGCCCTTCGAGGCGATCGCGAACCCGGCCTCGATCACGTCGACTCCCATCTCCTCGAGGACCTTGGCGATCTGCAGCTTCTCCTCGAGCGTCATGGACGCGCCCGGCGACTGCTCGCCGTCGCGCATGGTGGTGTCGAAGATGATGACCCGTTCGCGGTCGTCGGTTCGTGTCATGGCTCTGCTCTCTTGGTACGGGTAATGGGTTGACTCGGGTACTCGACTCCCCTGAGCAGCCGCCAGGACGGCAGCTCAGGGGCCGCTAAGTCGAAGCCCGTTCCCGCACAGGAGCATGCGCGCACCCGCCGCGCCGGCCTGGGGGCCGGGCGCCTCAATCGACGCATCCAGGAAGCGGCGGGTGGTCGGCATCGGTCACGAAATGGTTCAGATGATCACAGGTTAAGATAAGGTGCCGGCGGGCCGGCGGCAATGACCGCACCGCCGGCTCGGCGTCGCTCGCCAAGCGGATTCATCTTTACGCCCCAAGGCCGGCGTCCCGCAACCGGTATTTGGCGCGCAACCGCTCAGTTCTTGGTCTTGTCGACCAGGCGGTGCTCGGCGATCCACGGCATCATCGCGCGCAGCTTCGCGCCGACCTCCTCGATCGGGTGCTGCGCCGCGCGCCGGCGCAGCGCCTTGAAGCTCGGCTGGTTGACCTGGCACTCGAGCATCCACTCGCGGGTGAAGCGGCCCGACTGGATGTCGTCGAGCACCCGCTTCATCTCGGCCCGGACGTGGTCGTCGATCAGCCTCGGGCCGCGGGTGTAGTCGCCGTATTCGGCGGTGTTCGAGATCGAGTAGCGCATGTTGGCGATGCCGCCCTCGTAGATCAGGTCGACGATCAGCTTGACCTCGTGCAGGCATTCGAAATAGGCCATCTCGGGCGCGTAGCCGGCCTCGACCAGGGTCTCGTAGCCGGCCGCGATCAGCGAGGTGAGGCCGCCGCACAGCACCACCTGCTCGCCGAACAGGTCGGTCTCGCACTCCTCGCGGAAGCTTGTCTCGATCACCCCGGCGCGTCCGCCGCCGATCGCCGAGGCATAGGACAGCGCGATCTCGAGCGCGTTGCCCGAGGCGTCGCGGTCGACCGCGACCAGGCACGGCACGCCGCCGCCGCGGACATATTCCGAGCGCACCGTATGGCCCGGGCCCTTGGGCGCGATCATGAAGATGTCGAGGTCGGCGCGCGGCTCGATCAACCCGAAATGGATGTTGAGGCCGTGGGCGAAGGCGAGTGCCGCGCCATCTTTCATGTTGCCCCGGAGATGGTCGCGGTAGATGCCGGCCTGGAGCTCGTCCGGGGTCGCCATCATCATCACGTCGGCCCACTTGGCGGCCTCGGTGACGCCCATCACCTTGAAGCCCGCGTCCTTGGCCTTCTTTGCCGAGGCCGAGCCCTCGCGCAGCGCCACCGCCACCTGGGGGACGCCGCTGTCGCGCATGTTGGCGGCATGGGCATGCCCTTGGCTGCCGTAGCCGATGACGACCACGTTCTTGGCCTTGATCAGGTTGAGGTCGGCGTCGCGATCGTAATAGACACGCATGGTCGGTTTCCTTCCGGGCTGTGGCGCCGGCGGCCGGCTCAGCCGAGCCTCATTGGGGGCCGCCCGCGCCGCGGGCAATTGCGGCGGCGCCGGTGCGCGCCACCTCGGTCAGGCCGAGCGGGCGCATCAGCGCGATGAACGCCTCGATCTTATCGGTCGTGCCGGTCAGCTCGAACACGAATGACTCGATGGTGCTGTCGACCACGCGCGCGCGGAACACGTCGGCGATGCGCAGCGACTCGACCCGCTTGTCGCCGGTGCCGCACACCTTGATCAGCGCCAGCTCGCGCGATACGTGTGGTCCGCCCTCGGTCAGGTCGATCACCGCGTGCACCGGCACCAGCCGGCCGAGCTGCGCCTTGATCTGCTCGATCACCATCGGCGTGCCCGAGGTCACCAGCGTGATCCGCGACAGGTTGCGCTCGGGATCGACCTCGGCGACGGTCAGGCTTTCGATGTTGTAGCCCCGCCCCGAGAACAAGCCGACCACCCGCGCCAGCACCCCGAACTCGTTGTCGACGATGCAGGCGATGGTATGGGTCTCGATGATCTCGCTCACCGCCGCCCCGTCGCGCGAATTGAAGTGAAAGCTGCCGGGCCCCGAACGAGGCCGGCACTTTAGCGAATTGCGCTTGATTGTAAATGGCCTAGCCCCCGCCTAAGCTGCCCGCTTGGCGGCCCTGTTCGAGACGCACACCATGCCCCGAGCGCTCCGGTTCCTGATCTGCGCGCTGCTGCTTGCAGCCTGGCCCGCGGCCGCCCAGCAAGCGCCGTCGGCGGCCGAGGTCGGCCGCGCCGAGGCGCGCAACCGGACCACCCTCGAGGCCTTCCAGGCGGGCGATGCCGAGGCGGCGGTGGCGGCGGCGCGCGGCGCGGCCGAGGCCAACCTCGCCGCGCTCGGGCCGGGCCACGAGCAGACCGCGCACGCCTGGTTCAACCTCGCCACCATCCTGTCGCGGCAGGGCGACTACGACCAGGCCGAGGCGCTCCACCGGCGCGCGCTGGCGGCCCGCGAGGCGGCGCTCGGCGCCGACCACGTCGACGTCGCCGACAGCCTGCTCGCGCTCGGCCAGCTCAACCGCAACCGCGGCCACTACGCCGACGCCGAGCAGCAGTTCGCGCGCGCGCTCGCGATCCGCACCGCCGCGCTCGGCGACGGCCACCCCGAGGTCGCCCAGGTCCACGGCGAGCTGGCGCGGCTGTACCGGGTCCAGGACCGCTTCGCCGAGGCCGAGGCCAACCAGGCCGCGGCGCTCGCCATCTTCGAGCGCGAGCTTGGCCCTGACCACCCGCTGGTCGCCGACGCGCTCAGCGAGCTGGCGCTGATCCACCACAACGCCGGCGCCTACGACCAGGCCGAGCCCTCCTACCTGCGGGTTCTCAAGATGCGCGAGACGCGCTTCGGGCCCGAGCACGTGCTGGTGGCGCGCAGCCTCGCCAACCTCGGCGCGCTCTACCGCAGCAAGGGCGACCTCGCCCGCGCCGAGGACTATTACCGCCGCGCGCTGGCGGCCAAGCGCGCGGCGCTCGGGCCCGCGCATCCGGACGTCGCGGTGACCTTGCGCGACCTGGGCGTGGTGATGCACGAGGCGGGCGATCCCGAGGCCGCCGAGCGGCTGCACCGCGAGGCGATCTCGCTGCTCGAAGGCGCGCTCGGGCCCGAGGCGCCGGCGGTGGCGGGCACACTCGGCGGCCTGGCCGAGCTGTACATCGCCGACGGCCGGCTGGACGAGGCCGCGGCGCTGCTCAGGCGCGCCGCCGACATCTGGCAGGCGGCGCTCGATCCGGACCACCCGGCGGTCGCCCGGTCGCTGTCGAGCCTGGCCATGATCGAGCTGCATCGCGGCCGCCTCGATGAGGCGGGGCCGCTGCAGGAGCGGGCGGTGGCCATTCTCGAGGCCGCGCTCGGCGCCGACCATCCCGACCTCGCCACCGCCCTCGGCAACCTGGCGATGATCCGCGCCGGCGCGGGCGCGCCCGACCAGGCGGCGGAGCTGTATGCGCGCGCGATCGCGATCCGCGAGCGCGCGTTCGGCGCCGACAGCCGGCGGGTGGCGGTGCTGCTCGGCGGCTACGCCCAGGCGCTGCGCGAGGGCGGCCACGAGCCCGAGGCGGCGGCGGCCGAGGCGCGTGCCGCCGCGCTCACCCCAGATTAGGGGCTTTGGCGCCGCCGGCGCCGCTACACCAGGACCATGCCCTCCTCGGCGCGCGGCGGCACGGTGTCGCCGGCGGACAGCTTCATCTCGTGGTGCGCGGCGCCGGCGGGGATCATCGGGAACACGTTCTCGTGCTTGGCGACGCAGATGTCGGCGATCACCGGGCCATCATGGTCGATCATCTCGCGGATCACGCCGTCGACCTCGCCAGGCGTGCGCGCGCGCAGTCCCTTCATGCCGAACGCCTCGGCGAGCGCCACGAAATCGGGCAGCGAGTCGCTATAGCTCTCGGCGTAGCGCCCGCCGTGGAAGAACTCCTGCCACTGGCGCACCATGCCGAGATACTCGTTGTTGAGGATGAACACCTTGACCGGCAGCCGGTACTGGCGCGCGGTCGACAGCTCCTGCATGTTCATCAGGAACGACGCCTCGCCGGCGACGTCGATCACCAGCGCCTCGGGGTGGGCGACCTGGACCCCGATCGCGGCCGGCAAGCCGTAGCCCATGGTGCCGAGCCCGCCCGAGGTCATCCAGCGCATCGGCTGCTCGATCTTGAGGAACTGCGCCGCCCACATCTGGTGCTGGCCGACCTCGGTGGTGAAGTAGACATCGCGGCCCTGGGTCCGCTCCTGCAGGCGCTGGAGCGCGTATTGCGGCTTGATCGTGGTCTCGGACGGCTCGTAGTTCAGGCAGTCGACCGCGCGCCACTGGTCGATCTGCTGCCACCACTTCTTGAGCGCGGCGCGCTCGGGCTTGAGCTTGCGCGACTTCCACAGCGCGACCATGTCGGCGAGCACGTGGGCCACGTCGCCGACCAGCGCCACGTCGACGCGCACGTTCTTGTTGATCGAGGACGGGTCGATGTCGATCTGGATCTTCTTGGAGCCGGGCGAGAAGTCGCTGAGCCGCCCGGTGACCCGGTCGTCGAAGCGCGCGCCCACCGCCAGCAACATGTCGCAGTGATGCATGGCGAGGTTCGCCTCGTAGGTGCCGTGCATGCCGAGCATGCCGAGCGACTGAGGGTCCGACGCCGGGAAGCAGCCGAGCCCCATCAAGGTCTGGGTGACCGGCTGGCCGGTGAGGTGGGCGAGCTCGCGCAGCAGCTCGGCGGCGCGCGGGCCCGAGTTGATCACCCCGCCGCCGGCATAGATCACCGGCCGCTTGGCGGCGCGCACCAGGTCGACCGCCGCCGCCACCCGCTCGGCGTCGGCGCGCAGCCGCGGCCGGTAGGTCTTGTGCTCGACCCCGGCCACCGGCAGGTAGTCGCAGGAGGCGTTGACCACGTCCTTGGGCAGGTCGACCACCACCGGCCCCGGGCGGCCCGAGCGGGCGACGTAGAACGCCTCGGCGATGGTCGGCGCCAGGTCCTCGACCCGCTTGACCAGGTAGTTGTGCTTGGTGCACGGGCGGGTGATGCCGACCGTGTCGGCCTCCTGGAAGGCGTCGTTGCCGATCAGGTGGGTCGGCACCTGGCCGGTCAGGCAGACGATCGGGATCGAGTCCATCAGCGCGTCGGTGAGCCCGGTCACGGCGTTGGTCGCGCCCGGCCCCGAGGTCACCAGCACCGCGCCCACCCTGCCGGTCGAGCGGGCATAGCCCTCGGCCGCGTGCACCGCGCCCTGCTCGTGGCGGACCAGCACGTGGCGCAGCCGGTTCTGCTGGAACAGCGCGTCGTAGATCGGCAGCACCGCCCCGCCCGGATAGCCGAATACGACCTCCACCCCCTGGTCGGTCAGGGAGCGGATGACGATTTCGGCACCGAGCATGTTCATGGTCGCCTCCCGTGGCTCGCCCGCCCGCGGCGATCGCCGGCGGGCAGGGACCGCAACTCCTAGTCCCGGCGCGGGGCCGGGTCAACCGGCGAGCCCGGCGCCGCGCCGGCGAGGAAGCACCCGACCGCACGGTACAGGCGCAGCCCCGCCTCGGGCCCCGGGGCGAGCGTGAGGTCGGCGGCGAACCGGTGGCGGAACCAGGTCAGCTGGCGCTTGGCGTAGTTGCGGGTCGCGCGCTGGGCGGCCTCGGCCGCCTGCTCGAGCGTCGACTCGCCGGCCAGGTGGCGGGCGAGCGCCGGCACGCCCAGCGCCTTCATCGCCGGCAGCTCCGCATCGAGCCCGGCGGCGACCAGCGCCCGCACCTCGGCGAGCGCGCCGGCCGCGACCATCGCCTCGAAGCGCGCATCGCAGGCGCGATAGAGCGCCTCGCGCGCCGGCATGACCAGGACCTTCAAGGCCGGCAGGCCCAGCGGCGCGGGCGCGCGCGCCTGCCAGGCGGCGAGCGTCACTCCGGTCGCTTCCGCCACCTCCCAGGCCCGGATCAGGCGCAGCCGGTCGCCGGCGGCAAGGCGCCCGGCCGCGTCCGGGTCAAGTGCGGCGAGGCGGGCGCGGAACGCGTCGGCGCCGAGCTCGCGATATAGCGCGCGGGCGCGCGCACGCACCGCCCAAGGCACCTCGGGCACCGGCGCCAGGCCGCACAGCAGGGCGTGCAGGTACAGGCCGGTGCCGCCGACCACGATCGCCAGCCGGCCGGCATCACGGGCCACGGCGATCTCGGCAAGGGCGAGCGCCCGCCAGCGGGCGGCGGAGCACGGCTCGGATGCGGGCAGGATGCCGTACAGGCGGTGCGGCACCCTGAGCTCGGCGGCGGCGTCCGGGCGCGCGCTCAGCACCCTGAGCTCGCGATAGACCTGCATGCTGTCGGCATTGATCAGCACCGCGCCGAGGCGGTCCGCCGCCAGCCGCTCGGCGAGCTCGAGCGCCAGCGCCGACTTGCCGCCCGCGGTCGGGCCGGCGATCACGATGATGCCCGCGTTCACCGCCGGCTCCAGCCCTGTTCGGACCTGTTCCCCTGTGATCCTAGATCATGCCCATCCGCTTTAGGAACTGCCTCAGCTCCGCCTCGACCGTGCAGGCTTGTAAGATCTGTTGGTAACCGACGCGTGCGTCGAGTCTGGCCGCAGTCATTCCGCTCTTGTCGTATTCGGGCCATCGTTTCTTGAGCTCGTTCAGGCTCACTGTTGCCGGTGGTTGCAGAGCTTGGCAACCATCCAGATGCCGCAGTAGCAGAGCTTCATGGTCTGGCCGCTGCCATACCAGCAGGAGTCCGTGCCTCTTGGCGACGTCGACGGAACGCGTGTCGCGGGCCTTCGATGTCCCCCATTGATCCCTATCAAGGAGCACGGCCGTCGCCAAATACCTCGTCCCTTGACGCTTACGATGCGCGAGACGAGCGGCCGCACGTTCGACCACGGCGCAGTGGTCGCCGGCGCCGGGATTGAGTGCTTCAGCCCGGAACCAGATGTGGAGGTTGCGTGCCGTCGCGATGTGATTCAGCAACGCGACATAGGCCAGCTCGCCGTCGCCCTCGCAACCGACGAAGGCGAGTTTGCGTTGTGGAATTGGCGGCTGCCGCTTCATCCGATGTTGGGAACCGCGCCATAAGTGCCCGACAGGTACTTACGATAGAAGTTGTCGACCCGGCGCACGTACTTGATGTCCTGGAGCCCATAGACGCGCGAACGGCCAAAGTTGTCCTTCTCGCAGAACAACACTTCCTCTTTGGCCAATTCCTCAAGAAAGGACGCATTCTGGCATGTAAGCCACAACTGTGCGTTGCTGGGGTTGCGTCGCGGGTCGTAGAACCATCGCGCGATTTCCGGCAGGAGGAGCGGATGCAAGGAGGCGTCGAGCTCATCGATGACCGCGACGCCACCGTTGGCGAGCGGCTGCCAAAGCAGCGGAAACGACCGAACGAACGATTGCGTTCCGTGGCTCTCGAGCAGCCACGGCACCGGGTAGCTTAGGCCCTCGTGATCGAACTCCAGCAGCGGCCCCTGTGGGCGTGCTAAGACGTGCATTTGCCGGGCGCCGGTATCGATGCGGGGGATTTCCCGGTTGAGTGCCTCCAGCAATTGCGGACGACCGGCATAGATTTCGAGTACCTGGGCGTCGGTGTACTCTTGCTTGAAGATGAGAATGTTCGTCGTGACCGACTGGGCGGCGTCGCGCAACGCTAGCGCCGGTGCATGGCCGAATTGAGCCAAGGTTGAGATGACGCTGGCGTTGGAACGGATCTTGTCGACGACCGACCCGTATTTCGTCAGTGAGAACGACTTGCCGGGCACGACTTTACCATCGCCAGTGCGCAGGAATATGCGGTAGGGCTTCCGGCCGCCGTGCAATCGGTGGGTCAGGGACTCACTGATGACGGCGCTGGAGCGGCCCAGCCGGTGCGCAATCTGCAATTCGTAGCGGTAGATTCCGTGGGTTGTCGCCGAGCCATTCAGACCCTCCAGATTGGTGGGGCCGCCAAGTGACACAGCCAGTCGTGTGACTTGCGCCTGGCTCTCGGCGCTGCGGAACGGCTCAAGCGGCAGCGGCGCCTCCGGTTTCAAGTGAAAGCTGTCCCTGATGAACCAAACCAGGAACGCGAGCGCCCGCAGCACCGTCGTCTTACCGGACCCGTTCGCGCCAAAGACTGCGACGACCTTCGGCACGCGTTCCGGCGATCCCGTATAGATGGGACCGAAGCGGTGCGGCTCGGGCGGCACCTTGGCGGCGACCCGCAGGTCGATCACTTGGCGCTCGCGAATCGCGTAGAAGTTCTCAAGCTCAAGTTGGTAGATCATGTGGCGTTCTTATCCGCCGCAAGGCCATTACGTATCAAGGCGATTTCAGCAAAAAATCTCTGAAAACGCAAGAAAACGAACGGAAAGGCGCTCGATAGCTTGCAAATCCGAGCCTAGCAGCCCTGCAGAAGCGCGGTGTTTCTCGGGTCGCGAGGGTCGGTCTTGCCTAGGTCAACGCCGTGTCTGCCGCGTCACCAGCCGAGTGAGTCCGACCTGCTATTGGGCCGCCAGCTGGTGCCCCCGCGCAGGGTCTACACGAGATCTGGCCGGCGATCACCACTGCGCCCCTGGTCACGCGCCGCCCCAAGAACCGCAAGGGGGCCCGCCGGCCCCCTTGCCACTGGTCGCAAATTCCGGGCCGGGCCGGGCCGGGCTCAGCTGTCGAGCAGGCGCACGGCGACGAACTGGAGGTCGCCCTGGCGGTCGAGCAGCAGCAGCACGGTGTTCTTGTTCAGCTCGCGGTGCTTCTTGATCTTGGCCTGCACGTCGGCCGGGCTGGCCACTTCCTCCTGGCCGACCTCGACGATCACGTCGCCGCGGCGCACGCCCTTCTCGGCGGCGACGCTCTCGGCGTCGACATCGACCACCATCACGCCGCTGGCCTCGGCGCCGAGCTGGAACTCCTTGCGCAGATCGTCGGTGATGGTCGACAGCTTGAGGCCGAGCTCGGGCACCGACTCGGTCAGCGGCTCGCTCGGCGGCTGGACCGCGGACGCGACCTCGACCTCGCCCTCCTCGAGCCGGCCGACGGTGACGCCGACCGTCTGCGGGGCGCCCTCGCGCCACAGCTCGACCCGGACCTCCCTGCCGATCTCGGTCTCGGCGACGATGCGCGGCAGGCGGCGCATGGTCTGCACGTCCTTGCCGTCGAAGGTGAGAATCACGTCGCCGACCTTGAGTCCGGCCGCCGCGGCCGGGCTCTCCTCGCTGACGCTGGCGACCAGCGCGCCGCGCGCGCTGTCGAGGCCCAGGCTTTCCGCCAGGTCGTCGGTGACCGTCTGGATGCGCACGCCAAGCCAGCCGCGCCGCGTCTCGCCGAACTCCTGCAACTGGTAGACGACGTTGCGGGCAAGGTTCGCCGGCACCGCGAAGCCGATGCCGACGCTGCCCCCGGACGGCGAGTAGATGGCGGTGTTGATGCCGATCACCTCGCCGTTCATGTTGAACAGCGGCCCGCCCGAGTTGCCGCGGTTGATCGAGGCGTCGGTCTGCAGGAAGTCGTCGAACGGGCCGGCGTTGATGTCGCGCGCGCGCGCCGAGATGATGCCCGCGGTGACGGTATTGCCGAGCCCGAACGGGTTGCCGATCGCGACCACCCACTGGCCCACCTTGACGCTGTCCGAATCGCCCCACTGCACCGCCGGCAGCGGCTTGTCGGCGACCACCTTGAGCACCGCGACGTCGGTCTTGGGATCATGGCCGACCAGCTCCGCCGCGTACGAGCTGTCGTCGTGAAGCGTGACCGTGATCTCCTGGGCGTCGGCGATGACATGGTTGTTGGTGACGATGTAGCCGCTCGCATCGACGATGAAGCCCGAGCCGAGCGAGGTCGTGCGCGGGCGCGGCTGGGGCGCCGGCTGCTGCTCGTCGCCGCGACGGTCGAAGAAGTCGCGGAAGAACTCCTCGAACGGCGAGCCCGGCGGGAACTGGGGCATCGGCGCCTGGCCGCTGCCCAGGCCGCGGACCTCCTGGGTGGTCGAGATATTCACCACCGCCGGCACCAAACGGTCGGC
>DASWHU010000116.1:0-2309 GCA_036398035.1 Alphaproteobacteria bacterium
CCGCGCGCCGGGATGGCCGGCGGCGACCACCCGGTGGAGCAGGGACTGGGCGGTCTCCGGCGCGTAGATCGGGCCGAGACGGACCCGATACAGGATCTGCCGGCCCGTCTCGACCGCGATGACCCGGGTCGGCCCGAACGACGCCAGGCTGCGCTCGAGGCGGACCGCGTTGTCTTGGTCGCGGAAGGCGCCGCCCTGGACGTAGTACGCGGTGACCGCGGGCAACGGTTCCGCCGCCGCGGCCGACTTGATCAGCTGGAACCCGCCGCCGGCTTGGGCGGCGGGCACGGGCGCGGGCGGCGCCATCGCCGCCATGGTGACGTCGCCGTGGACGCGAGAGGAGACCGCCGCCACCGCCTCGCCGCGATCGGCCCGCGCCTCGGTGACGGTCACCTCCGGCGGGGCGGCGCCGGCATAGACCTTGTCGGCGGGAGCCTGCTCGGCGAGCGCCCGCACCCGCACCTTGGCGGTGCCTTGCCTCTCGAAGCCGAGCAGCTGGGCGGCGCGCCGCGAGACGTCGATGATCCGCCCGTCGACGAACGGGCCGCGGTCGTTGACCGTGACCACCAGCTCACGGCCGTTGTCGAGATTGGTCACCCGCACCTTGCTCGGCATCGGCAAGGTGGTGTGCGCCGCGGTCAGCGCGTTCATGTCGTAGGTGTCGCCGTTGGCGGTACGCCGGCCGTGAAACTCGGTCCCGTACCACGAGGCCATGCCGACATTGTCGTAGAACGGGTCGTCGCGCGGCACGTAGGCGACGCCGTCGACAACGTAGGGCTCGCCGAGCTTGTAGTCGGCGCCGGCGCCGGACTTGCCCCGGTCGGACCCCTGCCCGGCTCCCGCCGACTTGAGCGCGTGGGCGGCAAGCTCGGTGCCGGCGCAGCCGCCGGTGAGCAAGCTCACCGCCAGAAGCGCGAGAGTCAGTGGCGCGCGGTATCGTCGCACTGCTCGCTCCCCCTCCTCGGGCCCGGCCGTCCCCCGCTAGGACGGCCCGGACCTAAATGACCTAGGGCTCGCCGATCGCGTCGGCAAGCCGGCCGACGGCGAGCGCGAAATAGGTCGAGCGGTTCCACTTCATGGTGGTGCGGAAGTTGTCGTAGACCAGGTAGGCCTGCGCCCCGGGCCCGTCGGGGCGGACGATCGAGGCCGGCAGCGGCCGTCCCGGAAGCGCGGCGCCGTCGTCGCGGCGCACGCCGAGCGCCTGCCAGTCGCCGATCGGACGCACCACCGCCAGATCGACCAGCGCCGGGTCGAAGCCGGCCGGCAGGCGCACCGCCCGCCCCCAGGTCTGGTCGTCGCGCCAGCCGGCGCTGGCCAGGTAGTTGGCGATCGAGGCGAACACGTCGGCAAGCGAGGTCCAGATATCACGCCGGCCGTCGCCGTCGTAGTCGACGGCGTAGGCGACGAAGCTCGACGGCATGAACTGGCTCTGGCCCATCGCCCCGGCCCATGACCCGCGCATCGCCGAGACCTCGATGTGGCCCTGATCGAGGATGCGCAGCGCGTCCAGCAGCTCGCCCCGGAAGTAGTCGGCGCGCCGGCCGTCATAGGCGAGCGTCGCCAGCGCCTCGATCACGCCGAAGCCGCCGGTGAAGCGGCCGAAGTCGGTTTCGATGCCCCACAGCGCGACGATGAAGCGCGGCTGCACGCGATAGCGCGCGGCGACCTCCTCGAGCAAGGGGCGATGGCCGGCGAGGCGCTCGCGCGCCGCCGCCACGCGCTCGGGCGAGACCACGCGGTCGAGATATTGGGCGGCGGTGAGCCGGCTCTCCGGCTGGCTGCGGTCGAGCTCGATGATGCGCGCGATCGGCTGGATGCCGGCGAAGGCGGTGTCGAACGTCGCGGCGCCGATCCCGGCCGCGAGCGCATCGGCGCGCAGGCCGGTGACCCAGTCGTCGAACGGCATCGGCCGCTGGGCATCGGCCGGCCGTGCAACCACTGCAGCGGCGAGACAGCAGCTCAGAATGGCGATCGCCCGGACCATCGGCCTTCCCGCAATCAATCACGGCCGCTCGATCTTTGCCACAGCATCGATGTGCGTACAATGGCCGAGGTCGGCACGGCGCAGCGCGCCCGGTTATCACCCGATTTCTCAACAATCGGCCAAACTTGCCCAGGATCATCCGGCTGGCGGGATGTCCTGTACTTAAACTAGAATCTCAAGTAGCATCCGGCCGCTGCGGCGGCAACTGACACGAGAGGCGGCGATGCGCATCGGCGGCACGCCCTGGCGCACCATCTGGCTGGCCGAGGACGGCTGCACGGTCGAGGTGATCGACCAGACCCGGCTGCCGTGGGAGGTCGCGGTG
>DASWHU010000117.1:0-3601 GCA_036398035.1 Alphaproteobacteria bacterium
GGCACGGCACGGCGTCCTGCTCGTGTCGGCGGCGTTGGCGGCGGCGGCTTACGCGCCCGCGCCGGGCCACGCCATGCGCGACACCGAGCAACGGCTGCTCACGGACCTTCTCGCCGCCCCTGCCTTCCGCCAGCGCGTGCCGCCGCACAGCGCCGTCACCCGGCTCGAGTTCACCGGCGCCGTGTTTCCCGGCGATCTCGTCTACGGCGCCGACCCGCGCGAGATCGCGGTGGTGCCGCGGGCGCTGAAGAACGACCTCGCCGTCAACTGCGACCGCAGCCAGACGCGCATCTCCGGTGGCACCATCGGCGGCGCCTACACGAATTCGTCATCCTTCACCACCACCAGCGGCTGGGAGATCGGCACCTCGCTGTCGTTCACCGCCAACTGGCCGGCCGCCTCGGTGAACTGGACCATCTCCGGCAGCGTCAGCGGCTCGACCGCCGACATGACCGGCGCGAGCGAGACCTGGGAGGTGTCGCAGACCTGGAGCGCGCCGCTGCTGCCGCGCACCGAGATGGACGTTCAGATGCAGGTGATCCAGCAGAAGGTCGACGGCCAGCCCTACAGCATGGACCTCGAGCTGCGTGGCAAGGCCGACATTCACTACCGCCCGGTGCTCGGCTGGGTGGACTCGACCGGCGGCGTCCCCGCCGACGCGATCATCGGTGGGCGCGAGACCTCGCCGACCAGCGGGCGCGAGCGGCGGCTGCCGATCTGCCGCGCCGGCCACCGCGGCGCTTGGCATCCGGGCAAGGTAGTTGCCGGCAATTGCAACATCACCTGGGGCGGCGTCGAGTACGAGAAGCGCCGCTTCCAGGTGCTGACCGGCGACAGCCGGCTGTACAGCTGGCGCGCCTACAGCGGCGGCGGCACCGACCCGGAAAACGGCGTCGTCGCCGGCACCGAGTCCCGCGACGACAAGCATGGCGGCAAGCTCTATGTCTGCCGCGCCGACTACCGCGGCGGCACCCACCCCGGCAAGCTGGTCATCAACGACTGCATGATCGGCTACGGCGGCAGTGAGATCCAGATCGGCAATTATGAGATCCTGATCTTCGACAAGAATCAGGATCGCAGCTTTGCGATCAATATCGAGGACTATCTGCCGCTCGAGCGGCGGTCGTTCCGCATCGAGGGCCAGTTCGAGGGCGTCGCCGCCCTGTCGACGCTGACCCTCTACAGCGATTCGCGCCCGGTGAGCGAAGCGCGCTGCCCGTCGGCGCCCGTGCCGGCGGTGCGCGCGGCGGCAAGCGAACGGGGGGCGCCGCTGGGCTTCGAGGCGCAGCGCGTCCCGACGGCACAGATCGCCCGTGCCGCGCGCGCAGCCGAGGTTGCGCTCGCCCCGCTCGCCCGGGGGACGCCGCTGGTCGAGACGACCGTGCCGAGCGCCGACCCGGCGGCGGCGGCGCCCGCGGCGCGCCTGGTCTCGCGCCTGCTCCGGCTCGAGCGACCGAACCTGTTCGGCGCCGACGTGCTGGTCATGCAGCAGGCGCTGAACGCGGCCGGCTGGCCGATGCGCGCGGACGGCTTCTTCGGGCCACGGACCGACCGCGCGCTCAGGCATTTCCAGCGCGCCAACCGGCTGTCCGCCGACGGCATCTTCGGCCCCCGCAGCCAGGCGCGGATGGGACTGTAGCGCGGGCGCGCGAACGGCCGTGGCGCGCGCGCCGGTTCCGTCAGGTCGGCGAACGCAGGCGGCTGGTCTCGATCGGGAAGCCGTCGGCGATCGCGGCGGCGGCGATCCGCGCGCAGGCGAGGGCGTCCGAGGCGGCGTCGTGGTGGCGCAGCGCGATGCCGAGATACCGGCACACGTCGGGCAGCTTGGTCGGGCGCACGCCCCACGCCGCGCGCGCCATCCGCACCGTGCACAGGAACGGCACCTCGGGCCGCCGCCGCCGCGCCGCCGCATAGCCCGCGGCGAGCACCGCCCGGTCGAAGGGCGCATTATGAGCCGCCAGATAGTTGGCACCCGAAACAAACCTCTCGATCTCGGGGATGCGCTCGGCGAAGGTCATCGCGTCCTCAACGTCCGCCCAGGTCAGGCCATGGATGTAGGTGAACGCGAAGCGCTTGCGCGGCGGGCGGATCAGGAACGCCTTGGTCGCGACGATGCGGCCGTCGACGACCCGTGCCATGCCCAGCGCGCAGGCGCTGTCGGCGCCGTAGTCGGCGGTCTCGAAGTCGATGGCGACGATCCTGGTCACGCGGCGCGTCAGAAGCGCTCGACCCAGGGCCTGAGCTCGACCTCCCAGGTCCAGGCGCTGCGGTGCTGGCGGACGATGTCGAGATAGCTCCGCGCGATCGCGTCGGGATCGAGCAGGCTGTCGGCCTGGCCGGCGGGCGTGCGCACGCCGGGGTTGCCGATCGCGCCGTCGATGACGAAGTGGGCGACGTGGATGTTCTTGGGCTGGAGCTCGCGCGCCATGCTCTGGGCGAGGCCGCGCAGCGCGAACTTGCCCATCGCGAACGGCGCCGAGCCGGCGTAGCCCTTGACGCTCGCCGAGGCGCCGGTGAACAGGATCGCGCCGCCGCCCGCCTCGATCATCCGCCGCGCCGCCTGCTGGCCGACCAGGAAGCCGCCGAACGCGGTGATCGCGAGCGCCTTGGCGACGTCGCCGGCATCGAGCTCGACGAGCGGCCCGCGGGTGCGGAAGCTCGGGTTGTAGGCCACCACCGCGGGCACGCCGAGCGTATCGTCAAGCCACGCGAACAGCGCCGCGACCTGGTCGGGCTCGGCGGCATCGCACGCCTGCGCCTGCGCACCGGTCTCCTGGCACAGCCGGTCGAGCTTACCGATGCGCCGCGCGGCGAGCGCGATCGCGTAGCCCTCGCGCGCGAACAGCCGCGCCAGCGAGGCACTGAGGCCGTCGCCCGCGCCGACGATGAGCGCGCCCTGCTTGTCCGCCATGACCTGCCGTCACCTTCCGCGGCCATTAGACTCGACCGGCGGGCATTGAACAAGCGCGGCGCGCCCCGTACCATGGCCTTGCGAAGGCCGTTCGAGGGGCGAGTCCGAGATGCTCGACCGACGCAGCTTCCTGGGCCTCGGCGCGGCGGCGACCGTCGGGCTCGGCGGCGTCGAGGTGCTGGCCGGCCGCGGCGAGGCCGGCGGCGAGGCGCCGGGCATCCGCAGCTACGTCACCCTCGGGCGCACCGGGCTCACGATCTCGGACATCTCGTTCGGCTCGAGCCACTCCGCCGACCCCGCGCTGGTACGCCACGCGCTCACCCGCGGCATCACCTATTTCGACACCGCCGAGAGCTACCGCTTCGGTACCGCCGAGGAGGCGATCGGCGAAGCGCTGCAGGGCAAGCGCGATCGGGTGGTGCTGTCCAGCAAGACCAAGGCGGACACGGGCGACCGGCGCACGGACATGATGCGCGCGCTGGAGGGCAGTCTCGAGCGCTTGGGCACCGACCATGTGGACATCTACTTCAACCACGCGGTCAACGACGTGGACCGCATGCAGAACCAGGAGTGGTGGGAGTTCACCGAGCTGGCCAAGCGGCAGGGCAAGATTCGCTTCCGCGGCATGTCGGGCCACGGCAGCCGGCTGCCGGAGTGCCTGGACTACGCCATCGATCACGATCTGGTGGA
>DASWHU010000118.1:0-14183 GCA_036398035.1 Alphaproteobacteria bacterium
GCGCCTTGGCCACGCCGCGCGGGATCACGCCGAGCTGCTCCTGCGCTTCGCAGGCGAACCTTTCGATGTCGAGCCAGATCCGGAAGCGCGTCTCGGGCGCCCAGATGGCGGCCATCTCCGGCCGGCTGTAGCGGGGGATCATCGTGCGCACCAGCACTCGATCGAGCACGAGCTGCAGGCACGCAACGGCCTCGCGCTTCGAGACGGCCCTGCGGGCCTCCTCAGCGTGAGGCCGTTGTACTCCAACGAGAAACCTCGTCCTGAGGAGCGAGCGGAGCGAGCGTCTCGAAGGACGGCGACCGGCTCAGCCATCTGGCATTCCCGAACCTAGCGCGGCGCCGCGGCGATGTTGCCGCCGTCGACGGTGAGCACCGCGCCGGTGGTCTTCCTGGCCACGGCGAGGGCGACGAACGCCTCGGCGACGTCGGCCGCGGTCACCTCGCGCCCGAGCAGGTTGCCGGCCATGTAGGTCGCCTCGCTCACCCCGCGCGCCGCCGCCCGCGCAGCTATCATGTCCTCGGTCAGGAGGCCCGAGCGGATGCGGTCGGCGTTGACCGCGTTGGCGCGGATTCCTTCGCCGCCGTGGTCGAGCGCGTATTGGCGGGACAGCGCCAGGGTCGCCGCCTTGGGCAGCCCGTAGGGGCCGAAGTCGCGCCCTGGGTTGAGCGCCTGCTTCGAGGCGTTGAACAGCAGCACCCCGCCGATGCCCTGCGCGCGCATCACCCGCACCGCCGCCTGGGCGACGGACTGATGGGCGAAGAAGTTGAGCTCGAAGCTCTGGCGCAGCACCGCCTCGTCGACCTCGCCGATGCGCCCCTGCCACGCCGCGCCGGCGTTGGAGACGACGATGTCGAGGCCGCCAAAGGTCTCGCAGACGCGCGCGAACGCGGCGCGCACCGCGTGCGACTCGGTGACGTCGCAGCCGAGGCCGAGCCCGCCGACCTCGGCCGCCACACTCTGCGCGCCGGCCTCGTCGCGGTCGAGCGCCGCCACCTCGGCGCCCTCGGCGGCAAAGGCGCGCGCGCACGCCGCGCCGATCGCGCCCGCGGCGCCGGTGATCACGAGCACGTGGCGGGCCAGGCGCCTCTCGGTTGCCTTGCCGAGCTTCGCCTGCTCGAGCGACCAATATTCGATGTCGAACAGGTCGCGCTCGCCGATGCTCTCGAATCTGCCGACCGCCTCGGCGTCGGTGACCACGCGCACGGTGGTCTCGGCGAGGTCGGCGGCAATGCGCGCCTCCTTTGCCGACTTGCCAAGCGCGAACAGGCCGAGACCGGGCACCAGGATCACCCGCGGCACCGCATCGAGGCGCTTGCGCCGTGTCGCCTGGGCGGCGTCGTTGCGCTCGAAATAGGAGTCGTAGTCGTCGCGGAAGGCGGCGAAGGCGCGCGCGGCGTCGTCGTGGAAGCTGCCGAGCGCTCCGGCCTCGGGCGCCGGCAGGATCAGCGGCCAGCCCTTGGTGCGGATGGCGTGGTCGGGGGTGACCACGCCCGCGCGGGCGTAGCGGGCGAGCTCGGCACCGCTGACGTAAGCAAGGATCTCAGGCCCGGTGCGCGCCTCCAGCATCCAGCGCACGGGCTCGTCCGCGCCGCCGGGAGGCCGGCTCGCCAGCCCGCGCAGGATCGGCGCGACCTCCGCGAGCGGCGCCACCGCCGGCGGCAGCGCGGCACCGGCGAGCAGCCTGCGCCCGGCGGCCGCAATCCGCGCCTCGGCCAGTGACACCAGCTCGATCATCCGCCGGTACGCCTCCTCGGCGGTGTCGGCGAAGGTGAAGATGCCGTGCTTGAGCAAAATCAGCCCCTCGACGTTTGGGTGCTCTCTCAGCGTCTCGTGCGCCGCCTTGGCAAGCGCGAATCCGGGCATCACGTAAGGCACCAGCGCCGCGCGCTCGCCATAGACCTCGGCGCAGATCGCCGCGCCCGCGGGCTGGTCGGTCAGCGCCAGCACCGCCGCGGCGTGGGTATGGTCGACGAACTTGTGCGGCAGGAACGCGTGCAGCAGCGCTTCCACCGACGGGTTCGGCGCGGTGCTGTCGAGCAGGCTCGCGCGCTGGGCGTTGACCATGTCCTCGTCCGACAGCGCGTCCAGCGCGAGCAGCGGGCGGACCGCGGCAAGGCGCATGGCCGGCAGCCCCGCCGGCTCGATGGTCGCCATGTCCCAGCCGCTGCCCTTGACGCACAGCGCCTCGACCTCCTCGCCGACCAGGTCGGTGAGGCGCGTCTTGACCGAGGTGTTGCCGCCGCCGTGCTGGACCAGGCGCGGCTCGCCGCCGAGCAGGCGCGTGGTGTAGACCCTGAGCGCCAGGTCCGCGCCGATGCCCTGCGCGGCGTAGCGCGCGACCGCCGCGCGCGCCGCCGCCGCCGACCACAGGTTGTCCATGCCGCCGGCCTCCGCTCGCGCGCCGGCGCTCGGCGCGCGCCAAACCGAGCCCTCAATAGGGCCGCGCCGCGAGCCGGTCAACCGGCGCCTCGGGCGGATGCGGACTCGCCGGCCCGATCTCGGATCGCCGTCGACCGGGCGGGTGATTCGGTGCTGCGCCGTGCGGCCTCGCCGCTGTTGCGCGGCCGGCGGCGGGCCTCTGCGGTCAGTGCATGGCCGGCGGCTGGAACGGCGCTTGCGTTGGCGACCGGTCGGGGCTCTATAATCGCGCGGGGACTGGTTCAGGAGGACAAGCCACATGTTTAACAAGACCGACGACCCGCAGGACGCTGCGGGACCATCCCAGGCGCACCCAACCCGCGCCACCAACTCCGGGGGCAAGGCCGATCAGTCGCAGATCAGCGCCGGCCTGAAGGTGGTCGGCAACCTGGAAAGCGACGGTGACGTGGTGATCAGCGGCGTCGTCGAGGGCGACATCGCCAGCCGCGGGCTGACCATCGCACAGGGCGCCACCGTCCAGGGCTCGATCCAGGCCGACAACGTCCAGATCATGGGCTCGGTCCAGGGCCAGGTGCGGGCGCGCACGGTCAAGATCGCGCGCACCGGCGAGATGACCGGCGACGTGAACTACGAGTCGCTGAGCATCGAGGAGGGAGCGATGCTCGACGGCCAGTGCCGGCGCATCCAGTCCGGTCGCGCCGCCGGGGATGCCAAGGTCTCCAAGCTGACCGCGGTCGAGGGCGGGGCCAAGAAGGAGGAGGCCAAGCCATCCGGCACGGGCGGCTCGAAGGCGGTCTGAGGCCGCGCTCACCGCGGCAGCTATCGATCCGGGCGGCACATGCGACTCAGTCTGTCCGGCGCTCCGGCCACCAACGGTGCGGGCGGGATGCCCGCTGCCGACGGTGAGCCGGCGTTAATCGCCCATGGCCTCAGGATCACGGGCTCGATGACCGGCAATGTCGATGTGGTCATCGACGGCGCCTTGGCCGGCGAGGTGCGCGGGCGGATAGTCACCATCGGCCCGCGCGCCGACGTCGACGGCTCGCTGAAGGCGCACGCGGTCGACATCGCGGGACGGATGCAGGGGCGGGTCGAGGCGATGTTGGTGCACATCGGCCCCGGCGCCGAGGTCGACGCCACCATCTATCACCACAAGCTCGACGTCGAGCGGGGGGCGGTGGTGCGAGGCCTGCGGCCGTGGCGGCCGCTGTCCGACATGGAACGCCGGCGCTCGGCGTGGTGAGGCCGCGGGCCTTCGCCGAAGCGGAGCCTCGGCTTGGCGCCGGCAGGCGGGCCGGCCTCGGCTTGGCGGCGGCGCTGGCGCTGCTGTTCGCGGCCATCGCTCCGGCGCAAGCCGGCGAGGCGGCGGCGCCGGGCCCGTGCCTGGGGCCGGCGGTCGGCGTCGCGGTGCCGCTGTGCCGGCAGATCGCCGCGCACCAGCCCAACGGCCCGTGGATCCCCTCGGGCCGGCGGCTCACCTATGCCTCCGGCCGGCCGCGCGAGGGCGAGGTGCGCCGCCTCGACCGGTTCGGGCTCGAGGTCGCGGAGATCACCGGCGCGCTCGCCGCGCGCTACCGGATCACCCAATCGGTCGCCGGCGTGGTGGTGGTCGGCATCGCGCCGGCCGGCCCGGCTGCCGGCAAGGGGCTTGCGGTTGGCGACGTGATCGTCGAGCTCGACCAGCAGCCGGTGGCGGGGCCCGGCGACCTGTCACGGCGGCTCGAGGCGGTCGGGCGCGCGCCCGCGACCTCGGCGCTGCTGCTGCTCTATCGCGACTACGAGCACCGCTTCCAGGTGCTCGCTCTCGACTGACGCGAGCGGCGGCTACAGCAGCCCCAGAGTCTTGAACGAGGCGTGGCCCTTGCGCCCGATCACCAGGTGGTCGTGGACCGCGATGCCGAGCGCCTTCGCCGCCTCGACCACCTGGCGGGTGGTGTCGATGTCCTGGCGCGAGGGCGTCGGGTCGCCGCTTGGGTGGTTGTGGACCAGGATCAGCGCGCTGGCGCCGAGGTCGAGCGCGCGGCGCACCACCTCGCGCGGATAGACCGGCGCGTGGTCGACCGTGCCGCGCTGCTGCAGCTCGTCGGCGATCAGCACGTTCTTGCGGTCGAGGAACAGCACCCGGAACTGCTCGGTTGCGTTGCGCTGCATCGCCGCCGCGCAGTAGTCGAGCAGCGCCGCCCACGAGGCGATCACCGGCCGGTCAAGGATTCGGTCGCGCAACATGCGGTGGGCTGACGCCTCAATCACCTTGAGCGTCGCCACCACCGCTTCGTCGACCCCGCGCACGTCGCGCAGCCGCGCCGGCTCGGCGCCGATCACCTCGGCGAACGTGCCGAAGCGGGCGAGCAACGACTTGGCCAGGGGCTTCACGTCGCGCCGCGGCAGGGCCGCGAACAGGGCGAGCTCCAGAAGCTCGTAGTCGGCCATCGACTCGCCGCCCTGGGCGAGGAAACGCTTGCGCAGGCGCTGGCGGTGGCCGGCGGCGGTGGCACGCGGGACCACCCGCATGCGCTCCTCCGCGTCGTTCCCGGCCATGCCCCCAGCCGCCGCGCGACGGTCAGGCCGTGTAGGGCGGCCGGTCGAGGCCCGCCGGCGAGGCGGTGAACACCTCGTGGCCGTCCGCCGTGACCGCGACCGTGTGCTCGAACTGCGCCGACAGCGAGCGGTCCTTGGTCACCGCGGTCCAGCCATCGGCCAGGATCTTGGTCTCGTAGCGGCCCAGGTTGATCATCGGCTCTATGGTGAAGAACATGCCCTCGCGCAACGCCAGCCCGGCGCCCGGCCGGCCGTAGTGGAGCACGCTCGGCGCATCGTGGAACACCTGGCCGATGCCGTGGCCGCAGAAGTCGCGCACCACCGAGCAGTGATGGTTCTCGGCGTAGGCCTGGATGGCGTGGCCGATGTCGCCCAGCGTGGCGCCGGGACGCACCGCCCTGATCCCGCACCACATCGCCTCGAAGGTGACGTCGGTCAGCCGCGCGGCCTTGCGCGGCACGCTGTCCAGCCAGAACATGCGGCTGGTATCGCCGTGCCAGCCGTCGAGGATGACGGTGATGTCGATGTTGACGATGTCGCCCGGCTGCAGCCGCTTGCGCTCGTCGGGGATGCCGTGGCAAACGACGTGGTTGACCGAGGTGCAGATCGAGCGCGGGAAGCCGCGATAGTTGAGCGGCGCGGGCACCGCGCCGTGGTCGACGATGAAGTCGTGGCACAGCCGGTCGAGCTCGCCCGTGGTCACCCCCGCCACCACCTGGGGGGCGATGAAGTCGAGCACCTCGGCGGCCAGCCGCCCGGCACTGCGCATGCCCTCGAACGCCTCCGGGCCGTGAATCTTCACCGATCGGCCGGGGCCGGACGTCCAGTCGTTGTCATCCACGTCTCGCATCTCCTGGTGCGGCGCCGCAATGCCGCGCCCGCCCCGCCTCGCGCGCCTGGGCGGCCATCCCTTATGTAGTCCGATCCGGGCGGCATTTTTATAGGGCGAATCGAGGCCGCCGCGCCACCGCCGCGGTCGGGGCACGATCGGCGGCCTGCGGGGGCGAGGGCGATCTCCTCGGCGGTCGCCCGGCAGGCGTGGCACAGCGCCACGACCCCGCGCGCGCGCGCCGGGTCGCGCCCACCGGCGGGTCGGGGCAGCGCACGGCATCGCCATCGAACGGTTGCCGCGGCGTCGGCGCAACCGCGGTCTCGGGTCTTGGGCGGCGCCGTTGGCTCGGCTATTCTCCGCCCCCGGGAGGCCCAGGCCCATGAACCAAGCCGCGTCGTCGCAACCGACCGCCTGCGTCCTGATCATCGGCAACGAGATCCTGTCCGGGCGCACCCAGGACGTAAACCTCAACTATATCGCCAAGCGGCTTGCCGAATGCGGCGTCCGCCTCGCCGAGGCGCGGGTGATACCCGACCAGGAGGCGGCGATCATCGACGCGGTCAATGCCTGTCGCGCGGCCTATGACTGGGTGTTCACCACCGGCGGCATCGGCCCGACCCACGACGACATCACCGCCGAATGCATCGCCAAGGCGTTCGGGGTGGGGCTCGAGCAGAACGCCGAGGCGCGCGCGCTGCTCGAGCGCCAGTACCGCGAGCGCAATGTCGAGCTCAACGAGGCGCGCCTGCGCATGGCCAACATGCCCGCGGGCGCGCTGCTGGTCGACAACCCGGTCTCGGGCGCACCCGGGTTCCAGGTCGGCAACGTGTTCGTGCTCGCCGGCGTGCCCTCGATCATGCAGGCGATGTTCGAGAGCGCGGTCGAGCACATCCCGGGCGGGGTGCCGCTCAGCTCGCGCACCGTGGTCGCCTATCTGCCCGAGGGCACGCTCGCCGGGCCGCTCAAGGAGCTGCAGGGCGAGTACCCGGACATCGACATGGGCAGCTACCCGTTCTACCGGGTCGGCCGGTTCGGCTCGAACCTGGTGCTGCGCGCGGCCGACGAGGGCCGGCTCGAGGAGGCGGTCAACAAGCTGGTCGCGTGCGTCGACCGGCTCGGCGGCGAGCCCCAGCTCGAGGGGTGAGCGCGGCTCAGCCGCAACAGGCGCCGCCGCCGGCTCGCCGCGCCGGCCGCCGGTGTCAAATTGGCCGCGGACGGCACCCCGCCGCCCTGATCGAGGTCAAGGCTTGGATACGCGCCCCCGGCTACCAAGATAGGGTAATTTCGGGTTCGGCTCGGCAGGGAGGTCGAGGATGCAGGTGCCGATCGAGGTTTCGTTCAAGAACATGGACTCGTCGGAGGCGATCGCGGCCGACATCCGCCAGCGCGTCGCCAAGCTCGACCATTTCTTCGAGCACGTCACCGGCTGCCACGTCAGCGTCGAGGCCCCGCACAAGCACCACCGCAAGGGACGCCATTGGCGCGTGCGCATCGTCATCAACGCCCCCGGCCGCCAGCTGGTGGTGAGCAACGAGCCCGGCGACCTCAACGCCCATGAGCAGCTCGCGGTGGCGCTGCGCGATGCGTTCAACGCCGCCACGCGCCAGCTCCAGGACCACGCGCGCACCATGCGCGGCGACGTCAAGAGCCACCAGCCGGCACAGGTCGAGGGCAGCATCGCGCGCGTCTTCGCCGACCAGGGCTACGGCTTCATCGACGCAGGCCCCCTCGGCGAGGTGTACTTCCACCGCCACAGCGTGGTCGGCGACCGCTTCGCCGAGCTCGCCGCAGGCAGCCGCGTCCGGTTCGTGGTCGCCGAGGGCGAGAGCGAGCACGGCGCCCAGGCCTCGACCGTCCACCCGCTCGACTGAGAGGCTGTGGAGCAATCGCCGGGCGAACTCTTCCTCGTCATCCCTGCGCAAGAGCTTGTGACGGAATCGCTGAACCGCCACCGATGATCAGGTGCGCGTACAGAAATGCCGCGCGGGGCGAGCGGGGGGAGGCGGCGCCGAGGTCTCGGCATGTGTGCCGCGGCGGGGGCTTGTGCGAGCCCGTGCTGTCACGCGCTGGCCATTCTGAGGGCGTGTCCGCGTCTGAGGTTGTGGGCGATGGAGTGCAACAGCGCCTCGCAGCGGGCCTTGGTGAGCCCGCGCAAGAAGAAGCGACGCAGGCCGTGATAATTCACCGGCACGCCCCCGCGCAGCCAGCGGTACGCCACATGCGCGCGGGACAGCCGCTCCAGCTGCCGCGCCGAGCCGACCCCCTCGAGCGCGGCGTGGGGCCACACCGCCGGCAGCACCTTCGGGTCCGGCGTCGGCCGGCCCGCAGCCTCGTCGCGCGCCTTGATCCGATCGTACAGCGGTGCAAGCTCGAGCCTCTCGACAAACGCCCAAACCACGCGCGCCGGATGGTCCGGCGCAATCTGGCTGCACAGATCGACCATGTCCCAGTAGAGCTGCTGACGATCCGCCCGCATCACCCGCGGTCCAGACCTCATTCCGGCCTCCGTGCCATGTCCGGGACCAACAGAATCACGATTCTTCACCTGCGGGAATCCCGACATCACGGATTTCCTCACAGCCTCTGTTACCGGAATGACAGGTGTATGAAGAAATTCATTGCCTTGTTGCCTGATTCTTAACCTCTTTGTGATCTCTGTGTCGTTGGCGGTTCAATCTTCAAGCAATAACGACGCGCGCTGAGCGTCAGTCATCCGATCGGGTGCGCTCCAGGACCTCGTCCGGGTCCCAGACGCGGCCGTCCTTGATCACCCGGTGGATGCGGGCGAGGTTGGCCGTGTCGGCGAGCGGGTCGGCGTCGAGCGCCACCATGTCGGCGCGCCGGCCGGGCGCGATCAGGCCAAGTTCCTCGCCCCGGCCCATCGCGCGCGCGCCGGCGAGCGTCGCGCTGCGCAGGATCTCGGCGGGACTGAGCCCCGCGCGGGCCATCAGGCGCAGCTCCTTGTGGAGTGCGGCGCCGTGGACGGTGCCGATGTTGCCGGAATCGGAGCCGGCGACGACGGTGACGCCGGCGGCGTGGACGCGCGCAAGGTTGTCGATCATCACCTGGTTGACCGGCGGCACCGGCTGGTCGAAGTCGAGCCACGCCGGCAGCGTCTCGCGCGGCAGGGCGGCAAGGTCGTCGAGGCTGTCGAGCACCCGGCGCGCGCCGTAACGCCGGTCGAGGTCGGTCAGCGCGAGCTTCTGGCGCAGCACCCGCCAGTAGCCGTCATAGACGCCGAGGGTGGGGACGTAGGGCACGTCGCGGGCGCGCATCGCCGCGAGGAAGGCGTCGTCGACCGCGGCGTCGTCGACCGAGTGGACCAGCAGGTCGGCGCCGGCGGCAAGCGCCGCCTTGGCGGTGGCGAGTTCGGTCGCGTGCACGGCGGCGCCGAGGCCGAGCGCGTGCGCCTCGTCGATCGCCGCGATCACCCAGCGCCGGGTGGTGGCGAAGTCCTGGTCGCCGAGCGCCTGGATGAACCAGACCTTGATCAGGTCGGCGCCGAGCCCGGCCTGGCGGCGGACCTCGGCGCGCGCCTGCTCGGGCGTCTCGACCAGCACCACCGCGGGCTCCGCGGCGGCGAGCGCGGCAGGCGACCAGCTGCCCAAGAGCTGGCCGGCCCAGGCGATGCGCGGTGCCGGCATCGCCGCGGCTTCCGCGCGGGCGCGCAGCGGCGCGACCCACGCCGGCCCGCCGAGGTCGAGGATGCCGGTCACGCCGGCGGCGAAGATGCGCGCCAGTGTCTGGTCGAGGTCGCTGCGGACCCGCGCGATCTCCGCCTCGTAAGGAACCACCGCGCGCAGGTCGATCACGTCGGGGCGCGCGTACAGGCCGCCCGACTGGAACAGGTGGACGTGGCCGTCGATCAGCCCCGGGATCAGCCACTTGCCGGCGAGCGCGACCACGCGCGCCGAGCCTGGGACCGCGGTGTCGGCGCCGACCGCGGTGATCAGCCCGTCCTCGACCACCACCGTCGCGCCCGGCAGCGGCGCGCCGCGGGCGACGTCGATCACGGTCGCGCCGGTGAACGCGACCGTCTCCGCCGCCGCCGGCCCGGCCGCAAGCGCGCACGCGACGGCGAGGCCAATCGCCCGCCATTGGCGACGGCATCGGGACGCGGTGGTGGTTGGTAAGGCAACGACACGGGCGCACATGACGTTTCTCCCAATTGGCGATGGTGCGGACTGCGTTACTGCCCGGGCCGGCGCGCGTTCGCATCCTCATACGTGCCGGCACCCGTCCGGCTCCGAATTCCTTGTGACTCGGAGCTGACGGTGTGACATGCTTTGCCAATTCTATGCCGGCTTGGGCCGAGATTGTGACGAGGCCTGAGTTCGCGCACTCCGACGGGGGGGGGCCTGGGATCGGGGTTCTGACCAACCGCACATAGGCGTTCGCGGCCGTGCTTCACGCCGCGCGCATTACCCTTGGGCGAAAAGGGTCCGAAGATGCTCTTGCGTAGGGAGGACGCGCGGGCAAAACGGCTTGCGGTTACGGCACCGCGGAAAGGGGGGGAGCCCGGCTCGGCGCCGAGCATGCGGGGTCCAGCGCCACATCCGCTGCCGAGCGCAAGAAGCATGCCCTTCCATCCGGGTATCGTCTCGGGCCTGGCGACGTTGGCCGACGGGGCATCGGTGTTCGGGACCGGCCTGGTCGTCTATATGCTGTATGTCGGCTGGCAAGGCCATTCGCTTCCCCTCTATCTATCCTTTCTCACTCTCGACACGCTGTTCGTGCTCGCGGCATTCGGGTTGGCCGGGCTCTATCACTTCGAGTCCCTGAGTCATCCGGAGCGCCAGCTGCACAAGATCTTCATGATTTGCGGCTTGTCGTTCATGATCATGACGGTCCTTGCCTTCGCCTTGAAGATCTCCGAAGAGTTCTCGCGCGTTTGGGCGTTCGCCTGGTTCTTCGCGGCGACGGCGGGCATCTGTCTCGTTCGAGTTTTCGGCCATGCGCAGCTCAGCGAGTGGGCCGTGAAAGGGCGGCTGACGCGCAACGTGGCGGTGGTAGGGGCCGGCATCCAGGGACAGAGGCTCGTGGAGGCGCTGCAGGCGAGCGAGGATCCATGGCTCAACGTGATCGGGGTCTTTGACGACCGCACGACGCGTGTTCCCTCGGAGGTGGGAAAGGTACCCGTAATTGGCGGCCTCGGGCAACTTGTCGACTTCGTGCGCCAGAACCGCATCGACGACATCGTGATCGCGCTGCCGTGGTCGGCCGAGAGCCGCCAGCTTGGGATCGTCGAGAAATTAAGCCTCCTGCCCGCGCACGTGCAGCTTGCGCCGGACATGATCGGGTTCCACTTCCCGGTCTCGCGCTATGATCGGCTCGGCGCGGTCTCCTGCCTCAAGGTATCGGCAAGGCCGCTCGACGGTTGGAGCGCGGTGCTGAAGGCGGTCGAGGATTGGCTGGTCGCAAGCGTTATCCTGTTCGCGGTCCTGCCGCTCATGCTCATGATTGCAGCGGCAATCAAGCTTGGCAGCCGTGGCCCCGTCTTCTACAGGCAAGAGCGCTACGGCTTCAATAATCAGCTGATCGAGGTTTTCAAGTTCCGCACCATGTACGACGACCCCGACCCCGACCCGGAGGTCCTGCAGGCGAGGCGCAATGATCCTCGCGTCACGCGCGTGGGTGCTTTCCTCAGGCGTACCAGCCTGGACGAGCTACCCCAGCTGTTGAACGTGCTGAGGGGCGAGATGTCGGTCGTGGGTCCGAGACCGCACGCCGTGGCGCACGACGAGAAGTACGGCCGGGTGATCGACCGGTACCTGGGTCGATTTCGGGTCAGGCCCGGGATCACCGGCTGGGCGCAGGTCAATGGCTGGCGCGGCGAGACGGATACCTTGGCGAAGATGCGGGCGCGGATCGAGCACGACCTGTCCTATATCGAGAACTGGTCGGTCGCCCTGGACCTGCGAATACTCCTGTGGACGGTGGGAATCGTCGTGCGGGGCAGGAACGCCTACTGACTGGGTTTGGCCCGTCAGGCTCGATCCTCGCTCGGCGAGCCGACGTTTCAAGGCACTGACCGCCGCCGTACGGGTTGCGAAAAGAGTTCACTGTTGTGCTCGCGCGTGCGTTGAGGAACGGACACCCCTTGCGAGGGAGCGGCGTCGCCTTGACGGTGGGTGCCGCCGGGCTGCTGCTCATTTTGGCCTCTTGGGACGGCCTGGTCGAAATGGCGCAGTCATGGTCGCGCGAGGAGTACAGCCACGGCTATCTGATCCCGATCGTGGTGGCGTTTCTGCTCGCGCGCGGCCTGGCGCGCGCCGAGGCCGTGCCTGAGGGTCGCAGGTGGCCGGGCCCGGCCATCGTCGCGCTGGGTGGCGCGATGGCCGTGCTCGGTCAGGCCAGCATGATCAGAGATCTTTCGATCTACGGGTTCTTTGTGGGGCTGGTCGGACTCGCGGTGAGCGTCCTTGGTCATCGACGCGTGGTCAAAGTGTGGGCGCCTGTCGCCTACCTGTTGTTCATGGTGCCGCTTCCCCAGTTCGTTTACCTGAAGCTCTCGGCGGAGATGCAACTCCTGTCATCGGAGCTCGGCGCCGGGATGGTCCGCATGCTGGGCATCCCCGTGTTCCTCGACGGCAACGTGATCGATCTCGGCGTTTATACTCTGCAGGTTGCCGAAGCGTGCAGCGGGCTCCGGTATCTGTTTCCTCTGATGAGCTTCGGCTTTCTGTTTGCGATGCTGTTCTCCGGCGCTCGATGGCAGAAGGTGGTCCTGTTCCTTTCAAGCCTCCCGATTGCGGTGATCATGAACAGTGTCCGCATCGCCGTGATTGCGGTCCTCGCCAACGACTACGGGATCGCCGAGGCCGAAGGCTTCTTGCACTTCTTCGAGGGCTGGGTGATCTTCCTCGCCTGCGTGGCATTGCTGTTCGCCGCGGCCTGGCTGCTTGACCGCCTTGGCCGGTGGGCGGGAAGACAAAGGGCGGCCATCGACCTGCGCCCGCCGGACGCGCGTGCTCTCCGCCGGCTCGCCGGCTCGATCCGAGGCGTTAGCGCCACATTGGTCGCTAGCACCGTCCTCGCGCTCTCCGCGGGAGTTGGGCAATTGGCCCCGTTCGGCGATGCCCATGCAAACCTCGTACGCGATGACTTGAGCGCGTTTCCGGCCGAGATCGGGACCTGGCGCGGGCAGCCCGAGGCGCTGGAGCGGGAAATCCGTCAAGTCCTTGCCGCGGATGATTACCTGGTCTCGGGCTTCGTCGCGAATGACTCGGGCGCGCCGGTGAGTCTTTTCATCGCATACTATGCGACCCAGACCGATGGCCGCGCCGCGCATTCTCCGGAAATCTGCATCCCGGGCGGCGGCTGGGAGATCGTCAGCTTGAGTAGCCGGAGCGTGGACCTCGAGAGTGCGAGCGAGGCGGGGTTGCGGGTAAATCGCGCCATCATACAAAAGGGCAGGTACCGTCAGCTGGTGTATTACTGGTTCGAGCAACGAGGACGACGGCTGGTGAACGAGTACGTGGTGAAATGGTACATCCTGTGGGATGCGCTCACCCGCAAGCGGACGGACGGGGCACTCGTGCGGCTGGTAACGCCCTTGATCATAGGGGAAGACGAGCCGGCGGCTGATGCCCGCCTCGCCAGGTTCCTGCGCGGCGCATATCCCGTCTTCGGCAGGTTCATTCCCGCCTGAGTACCCGGAGTCGGCAAGCCTCGGAGGCGGTCGATCGGCATTGCGGCCGGCAGGCATCGGAGCCACGGTCCGCGCAGCCCGAACGGATCGCTAGGGCCCGGCGCCCTCCTTGCCGTCCGTCCTTGCGTCGAGCTCGGCCAGAACCTGGCGCACATCGGCGGTAAAGTACGAAGTGCCGCCGTCGCCAAGAGCATTCGTGAGGTATGCGCGCGCGCTTTCGGTCTGGTTGTCGGCAAGATAGGCCATGCCGAGGTGGTAGTTGAGCTCCGCGTTCGACGGGCTGAGTTGCACTGCCTGTTTCAGGAACAGGATGGCCTGGCTGATCGAGCCCAGCCGATAGTGCGCCCATCCCAAGGTGTCGATGAGCAGCGGATTGTCGGAGGTCTGGAAACCCTCGGCCAGGTCCAGTGCCCGTTGGAGGCGTGTCGTGTCTTGATTGTCGTGGTCGGCGATCAGCGCTGCGAGGTTGTTGGCGGCAACCGTGGACCGTGGCGAACTCTCGAGTATCTGTTCGTAGAGCGCGATGGCCTCCGTGAAGCGTTCGGCGTTTTGCAACGCCATGCCCAGCGCGAGCCCGATATCCTCGACGCCGGGATTGCTCGCGTGCGCCGCCTGCAGCACGTCGATCGCCTGGTCGAGAGTCTCGCGCTTGGCGTACAGCTGGGCAAGCCGGAGGTACGCGCTCGGCGTGGACACGGCGAGCTCTACGGCTCGCCGGTAGGCCTGGATTGCCGCGTCGCCGTCGCCCAGTTGCGATTCGACGTCGCCCAGAAGCACCAAGAG
>DASWHU010000119.1:0-10300 GCA_036398035.1 Alphaproteobacteria bacterium
GCCGGCTGGCACATGTCCGCCAAGCTCGACATCCCCGGCAACATCACCCTCTTGCCGCTGCCGCCGCGTTCCCCGGAGCTCAATCCGGCCGAGAACGTCTGGCAGTTCCTGCGCGACAACTGGCTGTCCAACCGGGTCTTCACCTCCTACGACGACATCCTCGACCACTGCTGCGATGCCTGGAACAAGCTCATCGACCAACCGTGGCGGATCATGTCCATCGGCCTCCGAGGCTGGGCCTATGGGTTCTAATCAATGCATGTTGGTATCAGTCGGTGCGCAGCTCGAGTTCGGGCGCGAGCTCCATGGCGCGGGCGAGCGCCTCGAAGCGCTTGACCACGACCTCGCCGATCAGGCGCTCGTCGCGGCGCAGGTAGCGCAGCCTGAGCACGCCGCGGTTGTGCGCGGGCCTGAGCGCGAACCGCTCGATCATGCCCGGGACGCCGCCCGAGATGGTCTCGCCGAGGCGCGCCGCAAGCCCGATGATGCGCGCGCGCTGCGCGGCCTCCTCGCCGATCATGGCGCGAATCCGCCCGAGCAGCTCGGGCGGCTCCTTGCTGGTGTAGCGCGCGAACACCGCCAGCGCCAGGAACGCCCGCCCCGAATGCTCGGCATGCAGCGCCGGGTAGTAGAGGATCTCGTTGAACGCGTGCACCGCCCGGAAGTCCGGATGGGTCCGCCAGGCGATGTCGCTCAACAGGCACGCGGCATGGCGCAGCCGCGTGTCCTCGGCGGGCTCGTCGGCGAACAGCTTGCGCGTCCAGTTGACCAGCTCCGCGGCGTGCTCGGGAAAGCGCGCCGCGCGGGCGGCGACATCGCGGCAGGCGCTGAGCAGCGGGTCCTGGCGCCTGACCGCCGCCGACAGGCGGCCGTAGACCAGGCCCTCGCGCAGGCCGTAGGCCGAGAACGCCACCTCGGCCGGCGCCAGCGCCGCGATCAGCCGTTCGAGCACCGCCGCCGCCTGCGGCAGCACGTCGAGGCGGCGCCGGGTCACGCCATGCATCTGTACCAGCGACTCGCGGCTCTGGCGCGACACCAGGCGGGCGAGGCCGGCGAACTCGCCGGCGCGCACCCGATAGCGGTGGATGACGCGCAACGGATAGTCCGCCTGGGCGATGTGGATGCGGGCGAGCGCGCGCCAGCTGCCGCCGACCGCGTACAGGGTGCGCCCGCCCGCCGCCCCGAGCCAGGGCACCCCGGCGAGCACCCGGTCGATGGGCGCGGACAGCTTCGAAGCGGCAGCGTCGCCGAGCGCGGGCAGCCGCAGCGGCCCGAGCGGCAGGGTCGCCTGCGCACCCGGCGCGCCGTCGCCGATTTGGACCAGCTCGAGACTGCCGCCGCCGAGGTCGCCGACCACGCCGTCGGCGTCGGGGATGCCGGCGAGCACGCCGAGCGCCGACAGCTCCGCCTCCTCGGGCCCGGTCAGCACCCTGAGCTCGAGCCCGCTTTCGCGGCGCACGTCCGCGACGAAGGCCGGGCCGTCCTCGGCATCGCGCACCGCGGCGGTGGCCACCGCATCGACGCTGTCCACGCCCATCGCCGAGATCAGATCGGCAAACCGCTGCAGGTTGGCGCGCGCGAGCTCGACCCCGTCGGGGTCCAGACGGCCGCTGGCGTCGAGCCGCCGGCCGAGCCCGCACATCACCTTCTCGTTGTAGAGCGGCAGCGGCGCGCGCTTGAGCCCGTCGAACACCACCAGGCGGATCGAGTTCGAGCCGACGTCGACCACCGCATGGCGCCGCTCGCCCGGATGCACCTGCGGCACCGACGGCCGCGCCACCGCGAGTAGGTCGGGATCCGGAATCATCCGGATGCGACCGGCCTCACGAGGCGACCTGCAGCCGCGCCGGGCCGCCGCCCTTCTGCAGGGCCTTGCCGCGGCCCGACAGGCTGGGGTTGGTCATGAAATAGGTGTGGGCCGAGAACGAGTCGTCGCGCACTGGCAGCCTGGTGTAGCTGCCGTCGCCCTGCATCACCCAGGACTGCGCCTCGTCCTTGAGGTTTGCGACCATGATCTGGTCGAGCACCTGCTCGTGCACGGTCGGGTTCTCGATCGGCACCAGCACCTCGCAGCGCCGGTCGAAGTTCCTGGGCATGAAGTCGGCGGACGAGATGAACACCTTGGCGACGGGCGAGGGCAGCGCGCGCCCATTGCCGAAGCAGACGATGCGCGAATGCTCGAGGAACCGGCCGATGATGCTCTTGACCCGGATGTTCGACGACAGCCCCTTGAGGCCGGGGCGGAGGCAGCAGATGCCGCGCACCACCAGGTCGATATGCACGCCCTCCTCGCTCGCCTGGTACAGCTTGTCGATGATCGTGCCGTCGACCAGCGCGTTCATCTTCGCCCAGATGCCGGCCGGGCGCCCGGCGCGGGCATGGGCGATCTCCTCGTCTATCAGCTCGATCAGCCGCTTGCGCAGCGAGAACGGCGCGATCGCGATCTTGGCAAACGAGTCCGGGACCGCGTAGCCGGTGGTGAAGTTGAACACCCGCTGCGCGTCGCGCCCGAACGGCTCGGCACAGGTGAAGAACGAGAGATCGGTGTAGACCTTGGCGGTCACCGGGTGATAGTTGCCGGTGCCGAAGTGGACGTAGGAGCGCAGGCCCCCGCCCTCGCGGCGCACGACGCAGGTCACCTTGGCGTGGGTCTTGAGGTTCATGAAGCCGTAGACCACGTGCACGCCGGCCCGCTCGAGGCTCCGCGACAGCTTGACATTGGTCTCCTCGTCGAACCGCGCCTTCAGCTCGACCAGCGCGGTCACCGACTTGCCCGCCTCGGCAGCGGCGATCAGCGCCCTCGCGATCGGCGACTCGGCGGTCGTCCGGTACAGCGTCTGCTTGATCGCCAGCACGTTGGGGTCGGTCGCCGCCTGCTCGAGGAACTGCACCACCACGTCGAAGCTCTCATAGGGGTGGTGGACGATGATATCCTTGTGCCGGATGGCAGCCAGGCAATCATTGTCGTGCTCGCGAATGCGTTCCGGGAAGCGCGGCCGGAACGGCGGGAACAGCAGGTCGTGACGGTCGGGATCGATGATCTCGTCAAGCCGCGCCAAGTCGAGCATGCCGTCGATCACGGTCACGTCGTCGCGCCGGGCGCCCAGCTCGTCGATCACCATCTCGCGCAGCTCGCTCGGCGTGTCGACGCTGACCGCGAGGCGCACGATGGTGCCGCGCCGCCGCCGGCGCAGCACGTTCTCGAACAACAGCAGCAGGTCCTCGGCCTCCTCCTCGTACTCGATGTCGCTGTCGCGGATGATGCGGAAGGTGCCGTGGCCGCTGATCGCGTAGCCGGGGAACAGCTGGTCGATGAACAGCTCGACCAGCTGCTCGACGGCGATGAAGCGCACCTCGGCGCCGGGCAGGCGGACGAAGCGGGGGATCTGCTGCTGCACCGGCACCAGTGCGCGCAGGTGGCGGCCGTCGCTGCCCGCCACCAGGTGCATGACCAGCGCGAAGCCGCGGTTGGCGATGAACGGGAACGGGTGCGCCGGGTCGATCGCCATCGGGGTGAGCACCGGGAACACCTGGTCGAGGAAGTAGCCGCCGAGCCAGGCGACGTCGTCCGCCGACAGCTCGCCCGGATCGACGACGCGGATTCCGGCCTCGGCGAGCTCGCGGCGCAGCCGGCGCCACACCGTCTGCTGGGTCTCCAGCAGCCGCGCCGCGTCGGCGCTCACCTCGGCCAGCTGCTCGACCGGCGTGCGGCCGTCGAGGCTCGGCTGGGTGACGCCGTTGCGCTGCTGCGCCATCAGGCCGGCAACGCGGACCATGAAGAACTCGTCGAGATTGCTCGCCGAGATCGACAGGAAGCGCACCTGCTCGAGCAGCGGATTGCGCTTGTTCTCGGCCTCGGCCATGACCCGCCAGTTGAACGCCAGCCAAGACAGCTCGCGATTGAGATAGCGCGCGCGAGGGTCGCCGAACGCCGCGGCCTCCGCTCCCTGTGCCGCCCGATCCCGGATTTCGGCCTGCTGCGCGATCTCGGTCATGTTCCGCTCCCGCCCGTCCTCTTCAATATAGCAGCCCCGGGCATGGCTTTCGAGCCCGGGCCGCCGCCGCCGGCCGTCACCGAACGGCAACAAAGGGCGGGCCGGGCTGCGCCGGTTCGATAGCCGGCTAGCTAGCCGGCGGGCTAGAACGTGCCGCGGTAGTTGCCCCCGTCCATCAGGAAGTGCTGGCCGGTGACGAAGCCCATCTGGGCCGAGCACAGGAACGCACAGGCGTCGCCGAACTCGGCCGGATCGCCGAACCGTCCGGCCGGGTTGGCCTCGGCCTCGGCCTTGGCGAAGCCGTCGTAGTCCTTGCCCGCCTTCTCGGCGCGGAAGCGCAGGTTGCCGCGCATCCGGTCGGTCTCGAACGGCCCCGGCAGCAGGCAGTTGACGGTGACGTTGTGGCGCACGGTCTGGCGGGCGAGGCCGGCGACGAAGCCGGCGAGCCCGGTGCGCGCGCCGTTTGAGATGCCGAGGGTGGGGATCGGGCTCTTGGTCGAGCTCGAGGTGATGTTGACGATGCGCCCGAAGCGGCGCGCGATCATGCCGTCGACGGTTGCCTTGATCAGCTCGATCGGGGTCAGCATGTTGGCGACGATGCCGCGCAGCCAGTCCTCGCGCGACCAGTCGCGGAAGTCGCCGGGCGGCGGGCCGCCGGCGTTGTTGACCAGGATGTCTGGCGCTGGGCAGGCGGCGAGCAGCCGCGCCTGGCCGTCCGCCGTGGTCACGTCGGCGGCGACCGCGGTGACCTTGGCGCCGGTCCGGCTGCGGATCTCCGCGGCGGTCTGCTCGAGCACGTCCGCGGTGCGCGCGTTGATCGTCACGTCGACGCCCTCGCGCGCGAGCGCCATCGCGCAGGCGCGCCCCAGGCCCTTGCTCGATGCGCAAACGATGGCCTTGCGGCCGGCGATGCCGAGATCCATCACGTCCCTCCGGTGTCGGTCTGTTCCGTCGTCAGCTCGGTCAACAACTCGCGCGCCAGCGCCACGGTGATCCGGCGCCGGCGCGCCATCGCGCCGCGGTCGAGCGCGTCCACCGCGCGCTGGGCGGCGGCGAACGAGCGCTCGATGCGCGCGATCAGGAACTCGATCACCTCGGGCGCGACCGTGACCTGGCGGTCCGCGAACTGCTTGACCAGCAGCGCCGCCAGCAGGTCGTCGTCGGGCGCGGAGATCGCTACCGCCGGCAACGCGCACAGGCGCGAGTCGAGGTCCGGCAGCGCCACCCGCAGGCGCCCGGGCGGGGTGCGCGCGCTGAGCAGCAGCTTGACGCCGCGCTCGCTTGCCATGTTGAACAGGTGGAACAGCGCGGTCTCGTCGACGCCGCGGTCGATGTCCTCGATCGCGAGCGCCGGGTTGGCGCCGAGCGCCGCGTCGGGGCCGACGGCGCCGAGCGCGGCCGCCGGCAGCGCCGTTGTGCCCGTGCGCGCGCACCACACCGCCACCAGGTGGGTCTTGCCGCAGCCGGGCGGGCCGTGCAGCACCAGCCCGGTCGCCGGCCAGTCGGGCCAGCGGTCGATCCAGGCGACCGCGTCGCGGTTGGCCGCCGCCACCAGGAAGTCGCCGGCGCCGAGCGCCGGGCGGTGGCCGAGCGCGAGCGCGAGCTGGCGTGCGGGCGCCGCGGTCACGCTCCCGCCCCCGTGCCCCGGTAGAGCCGGCTGTCGAGGTAGCGGCCGAGCGCGAACCGGGTCAGCACGCCGATCACCGCCGCCACCGGCACCGCCAGCAGGATGCCGACGAAGCCGAGCAGGCTGCCGCCGGCGAGCAGGGCGAAGATCACCCACACCGCGTGCAGCCCGACCCGGCCGCCGACCAGCTTCGGGGTCAGGTAATTGCCCTCGATCAGCTGGCCGGCGAAGAAGATCGCGGCGATCGCCGCCAGATGCAGGCTCAGCCCGAACTGGGCATAGCCGAGGCCGAGGCCGAGCAGCAGGCCGGTGAGCGAGCCGACATAGGGGATGAACGAGATCACCCCGGCGACCAGCCCGATCGCCAGCCCGTAACGCAGCCCGGCGAGCTCGAGCGCCAGCGCGTAGCCGGCGCCGAGGATCACGCACACGGTCGCCTGGCCGCGCACGAAGCCGGCCAGCGCGCGGTCGATCAGCCGCACCTGCGCGCGGATCACCTCGGCATGGTCGCGCGGCAGCCACCGGTCGATGCGCGCCACCAGCGCATCCCAGTCGCGCAGCAGGTACCACGCCACCACCGGCGTAATCACCAGCAGCCCGATCAGGTTGACCAGCGCGACTCCCGACGCCCACACCCCGCCGATCAGGTTGAGCAGCCAGGTCACGAGCTGGGTCTTCAGGTCGGCAAGGGCGCGCTTCGCTTCGCCGACCTGGGCCTCGTCGAAGCTGCTGGTCGCGCGCTCGATCAGCCCGGTGACGCCGGCGCTGATCGAATCGAACACGGCGGGAAGCTGGCGCACCAGCTCGACCAGCTGGCCCTGCAGGAGCGGCACCAGCAACAGCAGGACGGTGACGAAGGCGACGAAGAACAGCGCCAGCACGAGCGTGGTGGCGACGGTGCGCGACAGGCCCGCGGCCTCGAGACGGTCGGCGACCGGATCGAGGAAGTAGGCGATCGCCATGCCGGCGACGAACGGCAGCAGCACGTCGCCGAACACCACCAGCACGACCACGAAGGCGACCGCGATCGCCGTCCAGAACAGCACTTGGCGGGCGGGGCTCATCACGGCAGGCGTTCGAGCTCGCCGGCCTGGGCGATGCCGCGGCGCAGATAGGCGATACCGGAGATCACCGTGGTTGCGGCGACCACGCCGACCAGCGTCGTTGCCAGCCAGCCGGGGATCGGCCAGAACGCCTGGCCGGCGAGCGCCGCAGCGGCGAGCACGATCTGGGCCGCGGTGTTGACCTTGCTCGACCACGCCGGGCGAACCCGCCTCGGCCCGGCGACCGCGGTCAGCAGCAGCCAGCCGCCGACGATCATGACGTCGCGGAACAGCACCAGGATCACCAACCACGCCGGCAGCCAACCGGCGATGCCCATGGTCGCGTAGGCGGCGACGATCAGGGACTTGTCGGCGACCGCGTCGAGGTGCTCGCCGAGCGCCGTGGTCAGCCCGTAGCGCTTGGCCAGGAAGCCGTCCACCGCATCCGAGATGCCGGCGACGACGAACACCGCGAACGCCGCCTGGGCGCGGCCGCTGACGATCAGCCACACCACCAGCGGCACGCACAGGAACCGGGCCAGGCTGATGGCGTTCGGGGCATTCACGCCGCGCTACTCGACCAGCAGCGACTCGCTCGGCGGGCGCGGCGCCGGCGCGGGCGCGGCCGGCTCGGCCGCCGGCACCGGCATGTCCGGTGCGGGCGCGAGCACCGCGGCCGGGCCCGCCGCCGCGGCTCGGCCCGCCGCCGTCAGCTCCAGCCGCCAGCGGCCGGCCGCATCCTCGCTGAGCGCGACCTGTCGCGCCGCCAGCGCCTCGGCCAGGCGGTCGCGGGGGCCGAAGAAGTGAAGGGTCAGCCGCGCCTCGCGGGTGCCCAGCGACTCGACCTCGAGGCGCTCGATCTGGGACAGGGCGTCCAGGCTGCGGCGCAGCTTGACCCAGTCGTCGAGGCCGGACAGGCGCGCGCTGACCGGCAGCGATTCCTTGACCCGGAAGTCGAGCAGGTTCTCGCGCTTCCAGGCCCGCTCGAGGGTCATCGCCACGGCCTCGGCCATTGGCCGGTAGAGCTGCTCCTCGGTCGCCGCTGCGGCCGGCGCGAAGTGCTCGCGCATCAGGATCTCGGGCTCGCCGCTGCCGTAGCGGCCGACCGCGACCGTGACCCCGCCCTCGGGCAGGCTCTGCGCCGCCGCCACCAGGCTGGCCACGGCCTGGTAGCGCGCCGCGATCGCGGCCAGCGGCGCGCGCTCGCCGGCCAGCGCCTGCTCGGCGGTGATCGCCGCCACGTCGGCAAGCTCGCCGAACGGCACCACCAGCGCGACCAGCCGGTCGCGCCAGTCGAGGTTGCGCCAGGCGGCGAGCCATGGGTTCGGCTCTGCCCACAGGCGCGCGCCGGCGGCATCGACCGCCACCGGCAGCACCACCAGCGGCGGGCTCACGGTCTCGGCGTAGGGGATGCCGGCCTGGCGCAAAGCCTCGCGCACGCCCTCGGGGTCGAAGCGGACCGCGAGCTCGGCGATGTAGCGCTGGCCAGAGCGGCGCTCGTTGACCACCTCGTAGCCGCGCGCGAGCCGGGTCAGCAGCTCGGGCGTCGCCTCGGGCAGGCGCGCCTCGTCGACATCGAGGGTGAGCTTGCGGAACATCGCCTCGAGCGCCCGGCGCTGGCCGAGCGCGATCGCCTGCTGCTGGGCGAGCTCGGCGTTCTCGGCGGTGGCATCGACCGTGATCCCGGCGACCGAGAACAGGTCGCCGGCGACAGCCGGCGCGAGCGGCCAGAGCAGCGCGCCGAGGGTCGCCCAGCGGCACAGTCGCCGCCCGTTGCGTTGGCGGGGAGTCATTGCAAACCGCCGTCGATCCCGTAAGGTCTGCAGCCCCGCGTCCGCCGCACCCGGACGCAGGCGACATGGCGCAGCATGACCGCATCATACCATGAGCGATAAGGCCGGCCACCCCCATCGCGCCCGCGCCGCGGGGGTCGATCTCGACACCGGCGCCGGGCGGCGGTGAGCGGGCCGCTCAGGCTCGCGATCGTGATCTCCGGGCGCGGCAGCAACATGCGCGCCCTGGTCGATGCGTGCCGCGCCGAGGCGTTCCCGGCCGAGGTCGGGGTGGTGATCTCGAACCGCGCCGACGCCGCCGGGCTCGCGGCCGCCCGCGCCGCGGGCGTGCCGGTGCGCGTCCTCGACGAGGCGACGTTCGAGCACCGCGAGGCATTCGATGCCGCGCTCGACGAGGCGGTCGCGGACGCGGGCGCGAGCCTGGTGTGCCTGGCCGGATTCATGCGCCTGCTCGGCACGCCGTTCGTCGAGCGCTGGCGCGACCGCCTGATCAACGTCCACCCCTCTCTGTTGCCCGCCTTCCGCGGGCTCGATACCCACGCCCGCGTGCTCGCCGCCGGCGCCCGCTTCAGCGGTTGCACGGTCCACTTCGTGCGCCCGGCGATGGACGAGGGCCCGATCATCGTCCAGGCGGCGGTGGCGGTGCATACCGGGGATTCGCCCGCCAGCCTGGCTCGGCGCGTGCTCGCCCAGGAACACAGGATCTACCCGCTGGCGGTGCGCTGGATCGCCGACGGGCGGGTGCGCGTGGTCGACGAGCGGGTCGAGATCGACGGCGCCTTGAGCCCCGATATGGCGCTGGTCAATCCGGGCCCGGCGCGCTGAGCCGCCGGCCGCGCCGCGCCTCAGCCGACGATCTCCACGTCGCCGAAGAAGAACGCGACCTCCCAGGCCGCGTTGTCGGCGTTGTCGGAGCCGTGCACCGAGTTGGCCTCGATCGACTCGCCGTGCTCGCGGCGGATGGTTCCCGGCGCCGCATTGGCCGGGTTGGTGGCGCCCATCAGCTGGCGATTGCGCTCGATCGCGTTCTCGCCCTCGAGCACCTGCACCACCACCGGGCCCGAGCACATGAAGGTGCACAGGCCGTCGAAGAACGAGCGCTCCTGGTGCACGGCGTAGAAGCGCTCGGCCTGGTCGCGGGTCAGGCGCATGCGCTTGCTCGCGACGATGCGCAGGCTCGCCTCCTCGAAGGTAGCGATGATCTTTCCGGTCAGGTTGCGTCGCGTGGCGTCGGGCTTGATGATCGAGAGCGTTCGTTCGACCGCCATACAGGTTCCCCTTCGCGGTGACGGAGCCGGGGCGTTATACAGATGCCCGCCCGGGCCAGCAACCGCGCTCTGACGGGGGTAGTGCCTCAGTTTGAAATCGGTGGGGATCAGCGCGAGCGGCCGGCCCAATTGCGTAGACCAGAAACGAGCGCAAACAGCGCGGCACCGCCTATGCCAGCGCCGGTAAGGTGCCCGGCGATGGGCACCCAATTATCAATTATGGGATCGGTGTATATCTGGAAAGCACCATAAATCAGGCCACAGAGGGCGCCAATCAGGGCAATTCTCGGCGTGTTCCACGGCTTTGGCTTCATCGGTGCCGTCAGGCTGCAATGCGCTTCTTGTACGGCCCGCGCGAGCCGGGCTTGGGCGCGGCATCGTCGATCAGCTTCACGATATCGGCCATGCTCCACAGCCGATCCGAGATACCCGCAGCCATCGCCGGGGCCATCCGCACGGTGCTATGGATACGGGCATAGTTGTACCAGACCGTATAGAGCGCGACCATGTGGCAGTGGTTTTCGAATTTCTTGCTGTGGGCGTTCGTGAGCCGCGTATAGCGCCTCATCTGCAT
>DASWHU010000120.1:0-21019 GCA_036398035.1 Alphaproteobacteria bacterium
CCAGCGGGTCGACGCCGCCATGGCCCAGAAGGCCGCGGCGCACAAGCTGGCCGAGCTGTCGTGGCCGGGCTACCGCAAGTTCGAGATCGCGCGCAAGGCGGCCGAGGCCGACGCCATCGCCTCGTTCTATCTGGTCCCCCACAACCGCACGCCGCTGCCGCCATACAAGCCCGGCCAGTACCTGACCTTCCGGTTCCAGATCCCGGGCCGGGCCAAGCCGCTGATCCGGTGTTACTCGCTGTCGGACGCGCCCGACGGCGACCAGTACCGCATTACCGTCAAGCGCCTGCCGCCGCCGCACGAGCCCGCCGGGCTGCCGCCGGGGCTGGCATCGTCGTTCCTGCACGATGCGGTGTCGCACGGCCACCTGCTCGACGTCATGGCGCCGACCGGTCACTTCTTCCTGGACGAGGCCAGCGAGCGGCCGGTGGTGCTGATCGGCGGCGGCATCGGGCTGACGCCGGTACTCGCCATGCTCAACGCCATCGCGCGGTCGGGACGGACGCGCGAGAGCTGGCTGTTCTATGCGGTCCACAACCGGCGCCAGGAGGTGATGGGCGAGCACCTGCGCGAGATCGCCAGCGGCAACCCCAACATCCACGTCCGCATCGCCCACAGCCGCCCCGACCAGGACGAGCAGGCGGGGCGCGATTACGACTACCCCGGCCACCTCACCATCGACGTGCTCAAGCGCGAGCTGCCGTCGAACAACTTCGAGTTCTACGTCTGCGGCCCGCCGCCGATGATGAGCAAGATGATCGCGGACTTGCGCGCCTGGCAGGTGCCCGAGGAGCGCATCCACTTCGAGGCGTTCGGCGCCGCCACCATTCAGCAGATCGGCGCGGCGAAGGACGGTGCCCAGAGCTTCGAGGTGGTGTTCGAGCGCTCCGGCAAGACGCTGACCTGGCGGGCCGAGGCGGGCACCATCCTCGACCTCGCGGAAAAGAACGGCGTCGCCATCGACTACGGCTGCCGCGCCGGCAACTGCGGCACCTGCGTGACCGCGGTGCGCGCGGGCGAGATCACCTATCTCGGCGAGCCGGGCGCGAGCGCCGAGAGCGGCACCTGCCTGACCTGCATCTCGATCCCCAAGACCCGCCTGGTTCTGGACGCCTGAGGCGCCTTACGGCGACATTTGCTTCGCGCGTCACTGTGCTATCCTGTGGCTCGACTTGGCCAATCGGGAGCACCGGCGGTCCGGCGCCGGTCACCGGGATTCCTGCGGGAGGCAGGGGGCGATGGCATCGATCATGATGGGCAAGCTGGTCGGATGGACGCACAGGGGGGCGCTCGCGGGCATCGCTTTGATGGCGCTCGCGGCCACCGGCTGGGCGGGCCCCGATCCGGCCAAGGTGATCGGCCCCGACGAGTGCGGCGAATGCCACAAGGCCGAGGTCAACGTGTGGCGCAAGACCCACCATTACACCACCTTCCAGGAGCTGCCGCGCAAGGACAAGGCGCGTGAGATCGCCGACAAGATGGACGTCCGCCGCCTCAAGTCCGAGAGCCTGTGCCTGAAATGCCACTTCACCGAGATGACCAAGGACGACGGCTCGACCGACACCATCGCCGGCATCGGCTGCGAGTCCTGCCACGGCGGCGCCAAGGACTGGAACAAGATCCACAGCGACTATGGCGGCAAGGACGTCAAGCGCGACTCGGAAGCCCCCGAGCATCGCACCCAGCGCATCGCGGCATCGCGGGCGGCGGGCATGATCCAGCCGTCGATGCTCTACGACTGGGCCAACAACTGCTACAGCTGCCATACCGTGCCCGAGGAGAAGCTGGTCAATGTCGGCGGCCATACCGCCGGCAGCAAGTTCGAGCTGGTGACCTGGACGCAGGGCGAGATTCGCCACAACGTCTGGTACACCGACGCCAAGTCGAACCCGGAGGCCTCCCAGGAGCAGAAGCGCCTGATGCTGGTGGTCGGCCAGATGCTCGACCTCGAGCATGCCCTGCGCGGGGTGGCGAAAGCCACCGAGCGCGCCGACTACGCGGTCGCCATGGCCGGGCGCGCCAAGGCCGCGGCCCAGCGCATCAAGCAGATCTCGGAGGCCCAGACCACGCCCGAGATCGACGCCGTGCTCGCGGTCGCAGGGTCGGTCGAGCTCAAGCTCGGCAACGCCGATCAGCTCACCGCCGCCGCCGACAAGATCGGGGAGCAGGCGCGCGCGCTCGCCGCCAACAACGACGGCAGCGCGCTCGCCGGCCTCGACGGCCTGATCCCGGGCGCGGACCAGTACAAGGGTACGCCGTCGCAATAGCCGGGGCGAACGCGATGCGAGGCCGGCCGGCCGGCGATCGCCGCGGTCGCGCGAGAGGCGACAGGAGCGCACCGCGCACCGCCTGATCAGTGCGCGGGCGAGAGCAAGTACATGGCCAGGCCACGAGTCGAGCTGCACCGTCCCGAGCGATGGGACAACCCGTTCAGCCCCGAGATGACGGCCGAGCAGGTCGAGCGCCTGCTCGCCATGCCGCCGTTCGACGAGATCGACGCGAGCAAGTTCCCGCCGACCAACTCGCTCGCCGACATCGTGCGCAACGACACCCGCATCCGCGACTTCGCCCCCGGCGACATCGTGGTGCGCGAGGCGGACTACGGCAACTCGGCCTTCGTCATTCTCGACGGCCGGGTGCGGGTGATCCAGGCACCGCCTCTGCCGGCACAGGCGCTGGGCCGCCAGCCGCCGCGCCGGCGCAGCCCGTGGCAGGCGCTGGCCCAGCTGTGGACCAACCCGCGCACCGCCGAGCGGCGCGACGCGGCGCGCTACCGCGGCGATGCGCAGGTGCGCCTGACCCGCGCCGGCGAGGACGAGTTCCGCGTCACCCTGGCGGACCCTGACGGCGTGATCGCGCGCCATCGCACGGCGCAGATGGGCCCCGGCGAGATGTTCGGCGAGATCGCCGCGGTCGCGCGCGGCGCACGCGCCGCGACGGTGTTCGCCGAGACGCGCGCGACCCTGCTCGAGATTCGCTGGCAGGGGCTGCGCGACATGCGCCGCCGCGATGCACGGTTTCGCGACAAGGTCGACGAGCTTTATCGGAAGCGGGCGCTGGGCGCGCATATGCGCGAATCGCCGCTGTTCAAGGGCCTCGACGACGAGCCGATGAAGGAGGTCTCCCGCACCACCCAGTTCGCGAGCTTCGGCGAGTTCGACTGGCACACATCGTACAAGGCACTGGCCGGCAAGACCGCGCCGGAGCGCCTCGAGGACGAGCCGATCATCGTCACCGAGGACCAGGTCGCGGACGCGCTGATCATGGTCCGCTCGGGATTCGCCCGGGTCAGCGAGCGGGTCGATCACGGCCACCGCACGGTCAACTATCTGGGGCCCGGCGACGTCTTCGGGCTGGCCGAGATCGTCTACAACTGGCGCAACGACGCCCACATCACCTATCAGCACACCTTGCGCGCCACCGGCAGCGTCGAGGTCCTGCGAGTTCCGGCGCAGGTGATCAGGGAGCACGTCCTTCCGGGTCTGCCGCGCGCGCTGCTGCCGCCGCCGATTATCCCGCGCTCCGGCGCGCGCTCGGCGTGGCAGGCGGACAGGGTAGCCGAGGACATTCCGCCCGCGATGCTCGAGTTCCTGGTCGACAACCGGCTGATCAACGGCACCGCGGCGATGGTCATCGACGTCGACCGCTGCACGCGTTGCGACGAGTGCGTCAAGGCCTGCGCCGCGACCCACGACAACAACCCGCGTTTCGTGCGTCACGGGCTGCTGTTCGATCACTTCATGGTCGCCAATGCGTGCATGCACTGCGTCGATCCGGTGTGCATGATCGGCTGCCCGACCGGCGCCATCCACCGCAACGTGCAGGCCGGGCAGGTGGTGATCAACGACGATACCTGCATCGGCTGCGGTTCGTGTGCCAACGCCTGCCCGTACAACAATATCCGCCTGGTCGACATCCGCGACGACGACGGCAACTTCATGCTCGACGAGGCCACCAACATGCCGTTGGAGAAGGCGACCAAGTGCGACCTGTGCGCGGACCAGATCGGCGGCCCGGCCTGCCAGCGCGCCTGCCCCAACGACGCCCTGGTGCGGATCAACCTGCGCGACCTCGACCGACTGGCCGAGTGGGTCGGGCGGTGAGGTACTTCGCCGTCCGGCTGCGGCGCAACCTGGCGCTGACCGGCGCGGCGTGCCTGGCGCTGCTCATGGTCTACGCGGTCCACGGCGCAAGCCTGGCGCATGAGAACTTCGTCACCGGCTGGCTGCTGGTCGCGGCGATCGCCGTGCTGGTGCTGTACAACGCCCGCCGCGGGGCGCCCGCGTTGCCGCTGGGCTCGTCGACGGCCTGGATGCAGCTCCACGTCTATCTCGCCATCGTGGCGATCTTCCTGTTCCTGCTTCACGTCGGCATCGAGGTGCCGCGCGGGATCATGGAGAAGGTCCTGGCCGGGCTGTTCGTCGCGGTGGCGGGCAGCGGCGTGTTCGGCTTCGTGCTCGCGCGACTGCTGCCGGCGAGGCTGTCGCGGCGGGGCGAGGTGATGCTGTACGAGCGCATACCCCAGTTCCGCCGCCAGCTGCTCGAGCGCGGCGAGGCGCTGGCGCTGCGGGCGGTGGAGGAAACCGGCTCGACCACTATCGCCGATTACTACGCCGACCGGCTGCGGCCGTTTCTCGACGGGCCGCGGAACTTCTGGGCGCACGTGCTCGAGGTCTCGCGCGGGCGCCGGGACCTGCTGGTCGAGATGCGCGATCTGGAGCGCTATCTCGACGACAACGAGAAGGAGATCCTGCGCGAGCTGGCCGAGCTCAGCGGGCTCAAGGACGACCTCGACTACCAGTACGCGCTGCAATCGATGCTCAAGCGCTGGCAGTTCGTCCACGTGCCGCTGGCCTACGCCCTGATCGTCTTCGTGCTGCTGCACGCGGTCGTGGTCTACGCTTTCGCCTGACATGCCGACGTCGAAGCGCCTGCTCAATTTCGGCCACCGGGAAAGCCCTTACGACCGGCCCAACCAGAGCTGGGTGTGCGGCCACCTGGTCGACGGCCGCGCCTGCGCCATCGGGCCCGACAAGCGCGGGCGGTGCCGGGCCACCGCCGAGTGCCTGCCGATCCGCAAGGACGATCGCTGGCAATGCGCGCGGCCGGCGCAACATGGCGGGCGCTGCACCGAGGGCCCCCACCCCGATGGCGGATGCGGCCGCCCGATCGCGACCTGCCAGCCGGTGCGCAGCCTGGCCGCGCGGCGCGCCGTGGCGGTGCGCTGGACGCTGATCGCCTCGCTCGGCCTGGTGCTGCTGGTCGGCTCCGGCGTCAGCGGCCGCGAGTTCGTTTTCTCGGGCGAGCTCACCTTCCAGCACGGCGAGGTCGGCCGCTGCACGGGCTGCCATTCGGTGCCCGATCACGGCCCGATCTCGTGGCTGGCGGCGGCGTTCAGGGACCGCGCCTCGATCGACGACAGCGGCCTGTGCTTGAAGTGCCACCGGCTGGGCGAGGATGCGCTGGCCGCGCACGACTTGCCTCGGGCGACGGTGAGCGCGATCACCGAGCGCCAGTCGGCGAAGGCGGCGCAGGCGCCGCTGCTGCTCAAGCTCGCCAAGCTGACGATCGGCGCGCCCGCCGGCGACCAGCCGGTTGCCTGCGGCACCTGCCATCGCGAGCACAACGGCCGCCGCTTCGACCTGACCGCGATGAGCGACCTGCGCTGCCAGACCTGCCACCGCGGGCAGTTTGCCAGCCTGGCCGACGGCCACCCGCGGTTCGAGGGCTTCCCCTACCGGCGGCGCACCCGCATCGCGTTCGACCACGCCTCGCACATCGGCAAGCATTTCAAGGCGGACTCGGCGATCGACGCGCCCACCTCGTGCACCGGCTGCCACGTGCTGGAGCCCGCCGGCCGGGCCATGGAGGTCAAGCCGTTCGAGGTCAGCTGCGCCGCCTGCCACCTGGGCCAGATCATGGGCGAGGGCCGCGCCGGCACCAAAGGCTATCCGGTGCTGATCCTGCCCGGGTTCGATATCGAGACCCTGTACGCGCGCGGGCACGAGGTGGGCGACTGGCCGCGCGACGCCGACGGCAAGCTGACCTCGTTCATGAACCTGCTGCTGGCCAACGATCCCGCGCATGCCGAGGACCTGTTCGTGCTGTCGGGGGTGGACCTGATGGACCTGCGCGAGGCGACCGAGGAGCAGCTCGACGCCGCCGCGCGCACCATCTGGTCGATCAAGGACCTGATCTACGATCTGGCGGTCACCGGCCACGAGGCGTTACGCGCGCGAGTCGCCGGCGCGCTGTCGGTCGAGGTGCCGCGCTACGAGTCGGGACCGCTGATGGGAACCATGCCGGTCGACGCGGTGGCCTCGGCCCAGCAGGCGTGGTTCCCGCGTCTTGCGGGCGACATCGAGCGTCATCGCGCGGGCGAGCCGGTGCCGCCGCCCGACTGGATCGCGAGCCCCGCGGGCGAGGCCTCGACGCCGGTCGCGCCGGCCGATGCGGGCGCGCCGGCGCCGGCGGATCAGGACCTCGGCGGCGACCTGCTCGGCGGCGACGAGGGCGGGCTGCTTGGAGGTGACGAAGGGGGTCTTCTCGGCGGCGGCGAGGGCGGGCTGCTTTCGGAGCCGGCACCCGAGCCGGGTGCGGGCCAGGAGCAGGTCGAGGCCGCCGAGCCCGCCGCCGTACCGGAAAGCATGATGCCCGAGGACATCGAAGGCTGGATGCGGGCCGGCGGCTGGTACCGCCAGGGCTATGCGCTGCTGTACCGTCCGATCGGGCATCGCGACCCGTTCATGCGCGCCTGGATCGACCTCACCGCCGGCGTCGGGCCGTCGCCGGGCGCGCCGCACGCGTTGCAGATCTTCGCCGAGATCACCTCACGCAAGGCACCCGGCATGTGCGGCAAGTGCCACAGCGTCGACGCCACCGCCGACGGCACCACGGTGGTCAACTGGCGGCCCAAGCAGCGGCCGCAGGACGTCAATCGGTTCACCGAGTACGCGCACGCGCCGCATTTCAGCCTGCTCGACGAGAAAGGCTGCCTGACCTGCCACGTGATCGACTACGAGGCCGACTTCATGGCCGGGTTCAACGACCTCGACGCCAGCACCTTCGCCAGCAACTTCAAGCCGATGAATAAGGAGCTGTGCGCATCGTGCCACGTCGACTCGTTGGCCGGCGACGCGTGCACCGACTGCCACAACTACCACATCGGCCGGTTCCCGCCGGCGCTGGCGGCGGCGCCGCTGGCGGTGGACGCGGGCGCAGGCGCGCCTGCCCCGCACGACTAGTTGCCGGGCGCCTGCGCCGCCTGCATCGTCTCGATCTGCTTCTTCAGGTCGTTGATCTGGCGCTGCAGCAGCATGATCTGCTTGGTCAGGCGGATGTCCATCTCGGTGGAGGTGTCGAGGACCTCGCGAATGTCGAGCTCGCCGTCGCCGGTGACGCCTGGAACGTCGCCCAACTCTTTGGTATCCACGGGCATGGCAGGCGCAGTGCCGCCGGCCAGGGCGAGCGCCACGGCCAGCACCACCACCGCCGGCCGGGCGACGTGCGCGCGTCGGCCCCTGCCCTGTTCGATCGGTCTCGTCCTCGCCACCGTGAGCACTCCCCTGCTGGCCGATGTTGCCGCCGGGCCGCAACGCCGCGCGCCGGCCCGAGGCAGTCTAGCGCGATGGCGGGGCGCGAGAAAGGGCGCGCCCGGAGCCAAGGCCGGCAACGAGCGATATTGACGCCGAGGGGCCGGTCCGCCGAAGTTTGGCGGCAGCGGACGGGGACAAGGGATGAGCGCAGCGAAATCGGGGTCCCAGCCGCGGCGACGCAAGCGCCGCGCGATACGGCTCAGGCGCCGCAGCCTGCCCGGCGCGGCGCCCGGGGTCCTGGTCGCCGATCCCGAGGCGCGCGAATCCGAGGTCAATGTCATCCTCTACGGCCCTGACGGGCTGGAAGAGGTTCGCGGCTGCCCGCCGTCGGAGCTGCGCGGCCTGCGCGCCAGGGCGAAGGTGCTTTGGATCGACGTCACCGGCCTTGCCGACCTCGCGGTGATCGCCGAGATCGGCGCGGCGTTCGCCATCCACGGCCTGGCGCTCGAGGACGTGGTCAACGTCCACCAGCGGCCGAAGGCGGAGCAGTTCGAGGACCACGTGTTCCTGGTCGCGCGCATGCTGGCCGCGGAAGGCAGGGCCGAGACCGAGCAGGTCTCGGTGTTCCTCGGCGAGGACTATCTGATCAGCTTCCAGGAGCGGCGGGGCGACTGCTTCGAGCCGATCCGCGAGCGCATCCGCCGCGGCAAGGGGCGCATCCGCGAGATGGGCGCCGATTATCTGGCCTATGCGCTGATCGACGCGGTGATCGACAGCTTCTACCCGGTGCTGGAGGGCTATGGCGAGGACATCGAGCGTCTCGAGGACGACGTGATCGCCGGACCGAGCCCGGATCAGGTCGACCGCGTGCATACGGTCAAGCGCGACCTGTTGACGTTGCGCCGCGCGATCTGGCCGACGCGCGAGATGGTCAACGGCCTGATCCGGGATGAAAGCCCGTTCGTCGGCGCCACCACCCGCGTCTACCTGCGCGACTGCTACGACCACGCCATCCAGCTTATGGACATCGTCGAGACCTATCGCGAGATCGCGACCGGCTTGCTCGACGTCTATCTGTCGAGCATGACCGCGCGGCTGAACGAGATCATGAAGGTGCTGACCATCATCGCCACCATCTTCATCCCGCTCAGCTTCGTCACCGGCATCTACGGCATGAACTTCGACCGCGCGGCCTCGCCGTGGAACATGCCCGAGCTCGGCTGGCGCCTCGGCTATCCGATGGCGCTCGCGATCATGGTCGCGATCGCCGGCGGACTGCTGTTCTACTTCTGGCGCAGGGGCTGGTTGGCCAAGCGGCGATGAGCCGGCCCTACTTTTAGCCAGCCGGCACCGCGGGCCGGCGCGGCGGGAACACGTAGCGCTGGTAAAGGTAACCGATGCCGACCAGGGCAAGGCCGAGGCCAAGGAACGAGGCGACGCGGTAGAGCCCGGTGAGCTCGGACATGTCGAACACGAACAGCTTGGCGACGGTGAGCATCACCAGGGCGAGCGAGGCATAGCGCAACGCCGCCGCCTCGCGCCAGATGGCGAGCGCCAACAGCGCCGCGGCGTAAGCCAGCCAGGCGACCGAATAGGCGTACCACTCGGCGTCGCTGGTCGGCGGCACGGTGACGTATTGGCCGTCGATCACGCCGCTCGCCAGCACGCTGCCGTGGAAGGCGCGGCGCACCTCGAGCGACAGCCACACGAACAGCAGCACCAGCCCGGCGCCGCCGCCGAGCGGCACCAGCCAGCGCGCCTCGGGCCGCGGCGGCGCCGCCTCGCCGCCGGCCGCGGGCGCAAGGCCGCGCGCGGTGCCCGCGAACAGGAAGGCGATCAGCGCCGGCACGCCGTAGGCAAGCAGCAGAAGGTTCATCACCGGCCAGTCGCCGACCGCCGCGGGCGCAAACAGCGGGTTTGCGAACAGCACCTGAATCAGGACGACATGCGCGGCCCCCAGCGCGGCCAGCACCCGCCACGCCCAGCCCAGCACCGGCCGCGGCGCCACCTGGTGGCGGCGGTAGAGGCCCCAGGCGAGGGCGAGCCAGGCCGCCGACTGCAACGCGCGCTCGGCTAACGAATAGCGCGGCAGCGAAATGTCGCCGGTGATCAGCTGCCTGATCTCGAGGGTGACGAACAAAGCCGCGAACGCGATCGCGCCGGCCTCGAGCAGGTGCACCAGAGGGCCGTCGCCGCGGCGGCGGAAGCGGATCGCCGCATAGGCGAACGCGACCATCGGCACGCCGTAGCCGTAGGCCATCCAGCCGATCCCCGGCAGCGGGCCCGGGTCGTAGTCGAGGATGCGGTAGTTGAGCACCAGCCTGACCGTCACCGACGCCGCGGCGATCCAGGCGACGCGCCGGATCGCGGCGAGCGGGAGGTGGTCGTGGATCACCGCCAGCGCCGGCACCAGCAGCGCCAGCGCCGCGGTCAGCCACGCCTGGCGCAACGCCATCGCCAGCGCCAGGCCGAGCCCCGCGGCAACCCCCATGGCATAGGCCGCGAGCACCCCGGCCATTCCTTGCGCATCGCGCTGGCGCGCCACGCGCTCGGCCGCCAGCAGCTCGACGCCGGCGACCACCAGCCCGGCCGCCGCCCAGGCGAGGTCGATCTCGAATTTCTGGACGCGCCAGAACGCGATCGCCAGCACCAGCACCGGCGCCGCCGCCGAGACGTGCGCCCACACCGCCGGCCGGCGCGCGCCCCACAGCGCGATGTAGCCGCCGCCGGCGAACAGGGCGGCGAACAGGCTGGTGACGATCGCGAACGGCAGCAGCGCCGGCGGCACGATCGCCCCGCGCCCGAGATCGTAGCGCCAGCCCGCCACCCCGAGCGTGCGCCCGGCGGTGTCCGAGACCTGGGGCAGGTGCCAGAGCGCGACCAGCGCCAGCATCACCGCGAACGCGACCACGGCGAGGACGTCGAAGCGCACGTGGCGGCGCCCGACCGCCATGTAGAGCACCGACAGCGCCGCGAGCGCGATCAGCGACGGCGCTTCGTAGCCGTCGACCCGCACCAGCACGAAGGTGAGCAGCGCGAACGCCAGCGCGGCGGCGAGCGCGACCGGGTCCGAGGCGGCGAGCCCCATGAACCCCGACGCCGGCGCCGGCGTCGCCGCGCGCGCTTGCGGCGGCGCGAGCAGCAGGAACATCGCGGCCGCCGCCAGCAGGTAGATCGCCATCACCGGCGAATCCGCCGGGTGCCAGGCGAACATGAACCAGCCGAGCGGCCACAGGGCGGCGCCGGCGAGCGCGAGCCACGCCACTTGCCACCACGCCCGGTAACGCAGGATCCACAACGCCGCCCCGACCACGGCAACCAGGAACGAGAACAGCGCCAGCGCCGAGTCCTGCCCGGTCGAGACCAGCGCAGGCACCGCCATCGCCCCGATCACGCCGAGCACGGCGATGAGCGCGCCTTGCAGCAGCGCCAGGCCGAAGGCGAGCGCCGAGACGATGGCGAGGAGGATGAACGCGACCACGCCGGGGATCAGCGCATAGAGCGCGTGGGCGGCGTACATGCTGGCATAGAGCGTCGCCACGCCGGCGGCGGTCAGCGCCGGCGGGATGTAGTTCGCCTGCACCGCGGCGATGGCGCGCTGCAACGGTTGGCGGCGCAACCATTCGCCGGCGACGACCAGCAGCGCGCCCAGGACCACGCCCGCGGCGCAGCGCACCGGCGGGCTCAGCCAGCCCTTCTCGATCGAGTACTTGACCAGGAACACCCCGGCCAACGCCAGCGCCACCGCCCCGGTCCACACCAGCCAGCGCGAGGTCAGGCTCTTCTCGAAGCCGTCGCCCGGCCGGCCGCCGGCGGGCGCCGGCGCGGCCTGCGAGGCGGGCCGAGGCGGCGGCGGTGGGGGCGGCGGCGGAGGTGGCGGGGGCGGCGGCGCGACCGCCTCGGCCGGCGGCGGGCGGGGCCGAAGCCGCGCGAGCTCGCCCATCACTTGGCGCGTCTCGGCGGCCAGCGCCGCGAGCTCGGCGCGTGCGGCGCGCGCCTGGACCAGCGCCGAGATGCTCAGCCCCGGCACCACCAGCAGCGCGAACACCGCGATCAGGATGGCAAGGACCGCCCAGGAATCCATGGCTCGATCACCGGCCGCGCCGATCCCTCATGCCGGCCACGGCGCCATGCGCCGATGGCCCCCGGTGCCCGCCCCCCGCCGAACGCGCTTGCCGTCCCATCTGCGCCGACCCCCGGTCGGGTTGCTCACGAAGTCGAAACTGATCGTCGTTCAGTGTCATGGTGCCGCACGATCCGAATGTCAACATATTTTTGATCAATGTTCATAATCGCCCGGCCACCTCACTCGCCGGCGAAGCGCCCACGGGCGAGGAACGACAGCACCGCGGCGATGGTGTCGGGGTGCCCCTGCACGAACGAGTGCAGGCTGCGGACCAAGAGCATGTCCGCGACGCCCGCGAGGCGGGTCTCGGCCACCGCCAAGGTGCCGTCGTCGTCGCCCGCGATCAGCGGGTTGAAGCCTTTGCCGTCGCCCTTGCCGCCGGCGATGATGGCGAACTCGCCGGCGAGCCCGGGCAGCGCCTCGACCGCCGCCGGCGTGAGGTCGCCGAGCGCGTGGCCGCCGATCCACTCGAGCGGCGGGATCGAGTCGACCAGCGCCGCCACCGCCGAGCCCTGGTTGGGCGGCGCGATCAGGACGATGCGCCCGAGTGCAAGGCGCCGGCGCCAGTCGCCGTCGCGCGCCAGCGCCGCGCGCAGCACCAGCGCGCCCATGCTGTGGGTGACGAACGACACCTTGTCCGCGCCGGCCAGCCGGTCGAGCACGCCGACCAGGTCCGCCGCGTGGCGGTCGAGCCCGCCGAGCAGGCTCGGGTAATTGAACCCGGCGGCCTCGTAGCCGGCCGCGAGCAGCGCCGCCTCGAGGGCCGCGAACGAGTCCTTCGAGCGCCCGAGCCCGTGGATCATCAGCACCAGATGGCGGCTCCGCGGCCGCAAGCTGGTTTCCGCCCGGAGATCGAGGAACCCGGCCAGGCACTCGCCGTAGCCGCCCCACGCGCGGCGCACGTCGTCGCGGTCGAGCAGGCGGTGATGGCCGGTCAACGCGTTCTCCTGGATGCGCCAGCCGGCATAGATGAACCGGTCGACCCAGAGCTGCTTGCCGCCCAAGGTCGGCAAGGCGAGGTTGGGCAGGCCTGGGGTCCCCTCCCCGGCCGCCGCCGCGGCGGCGGCAAGGGCGAGCAGCGATGCGGCGAGCGCGGCCGTCCGCAACGGGCCGGTCATCGCGGCGCGACGTCGAGGCGCACCACCACCTCGCCCACGTCCGGCTTCGGCGCCGGGTAGCGGTCCATCACCAGCGGGTCGTGGCCGGGAATGATGTGCGCCGGTGAGGTGGCGAGCGCGCGCATCTTGGCATAGCCCTCGACCATGTCGGCGACACTGTAGACGATCGGGAACGGCGAGGTCGCCTCCATGTTCTCGTAGAAATGGCTCGCGTCTGAGGCCAGCACCACCCAGCCGCCCTTGGTGAGCACGCGCACGCACTGCATGCCCAAAGTGTGGCCGCCGATATGGTGGACGGTGACCCCGGGGGCGACCTCGGCCTCGCCGTCGTGGAACGCGACCCGCCCCTTGAACACGGCCGCGACCATGCGCGCAATGTGGTCCGGCGAGTAGGCGTAACCGAACGGTGTGTGCGCCATGTGGCGGCCGGTGGCGTAGATCATCTCCGCGTCCTGCAGGTGGAACGTCGCCTGCGGGACGTCGTCGAGGGTGCCGGCCATGCCGCACGCCGCACGGTGGCGCGCGATCCGCTCGGCCGCGGCGAGCTCGACGGCGGCGACGGCCAGGCCGGCCGCCGCCCAAGCTGAGGTCGAGCTCGAAGCGCTGCACCTGCCAGAATGCAATCGCGAGCACGTGCACCGGAGCGCCCGCCGAGACATGCGCCCACAGCGCGGGGCGGCGCGCGCCACACAGGGCTGCGAAGCCGCCGACGGCGAACAGCGCCCCGAACAGGCTGGTGACCATCGCGAACGGCACCAGCCCCGGCGCCAGGATCGGCCCGCGCCCGAGGTCGTAGCGCCAGTCCGCGGCCCCGAGAGATCGCGGCGGCGGGCGCGTTCGCGGCTCTCACGGTGCGCGTAAACGGGGACGAGGCGCCGTCGCTGATCCTGCTCGCATCGCTGTTGGCGCCCTACATGGCATTCGGGCGCCGCTACGTGCGCTTTGACTTGCTCGCGGTGGTGGCGTTTGCTGTGATGCTGGCACTGTTCGCATTCTGGCACCTGCCGCAGATCTCCGACACCGTCGGGCGCAGGCCCAGTGGCTCTCGATCCACGGCAACCCCACGCCCACGGCGAACATGAAGGCGACCAGCGTCAGCGCCAACTCCTCGTGTCCGGTCCTGGCTAGCTTCTGGACCAGCGCCAGCGCCAGGTGGAGCAACAAGATAAAGAGCGTTTCCATCCCCGTATCACCGGCCGCCCCGGAGCGTTAATTGATCAGCGTTCAGTAACATGCAATCGGCCCGCGCGGAAGTCAAGCTTTTTTTGATCGGTGTTCAATTTTAGCCCGGCAACAAGCCCGGCTATGACGCCTTCGCGCCGCCTAGGCGCGCGGCGCGACGTCGAGGCGCACGACCACGCCCGCGACGTCCGCCTTGGGCGCCGGGTAGCGGTCCATGACCAGCGGGTCGTGGCCCGGAATGATGTGCGCCGGTGAGGTGGCGAGGCCGCGCATCTTGGCGTATCCCTCGACCATGTCGGCAACGCTGTAGACGATCGGGAACGGCGCCGTCCCTTCCATGTTCTCGTAGAAATGGCTGGCGTCGGAGGCCAGCACCACCCAGCCGCGCCGGGTCAGCACGCGCACGCACTGCATGCCCCTGGTGTGACCGCCGACGTGGTGGACGGTCACCCCGGGAGCGACCTCGCCATTGCCGTCGTGGAACGCCACCCGTCCCTTGAACACGTGCTCGACCATGCGCCCGACGTGACGCGGCGAGTAGGCGTAGCCGAACGGCGTGTGCGCCATGTGCCGGCCGGTGGCGTAAGCCATCTCGAGGTCCTGGAGGTGGAAGGTGGCCGCCGGAAAGTCGTCGAGGGTGCCGGCGTGGTCGTAGTGCAGATGGGTGACGACCACGTCGGCGACCTTGGCCGAATCGACCCCGATCATCGCCAGGCCCTCGCGCGGCAGGCGCACGATCTCGCGATTGCGCCGCTTCGCCTCCTCGAAGTCGAAGCCGGTATCGACGACGATGGCGCGCCGGTCGTTGACCACCGCCCAGACGTAGTAGTCGAGCGGCATCGGCGAATCGTGGATGTCGGTGACGATGAAGTTCTCGCCGCGCGTGCGCTTCTGATGGCGCCCGTAGCGGATCGCGAACACCTCGTAAGCTTCGGGGTCTGACATCGTCTCGCTCCTAGAAGGCGTTCATGACCTCGCCGATCGGCTGCCACGACGTGCCGTCGAAGCGCGACAGCTGCAGCTGCTGCAGCGGATAGAAGTCGTCGGTGCCGGTGGTGACGGTGATGCCCGGCAGCAGCATCGGCACCTCCAGGTGGTCGAGGCTCGCCGCCTGGCGCATGACGTTCTCGCGCGTCAGGTCGTCGCCGCACTGGCGCAACGTCGCCTCCAGGGTCGCCGCGACGGCGTAGCCGTAGGCATTGAACACCTCGGCCTTGTTGGCGCCGGAATTGTACTTGTCCATCCAGGCGTCCCACGTCTTGACGTCCGCGTCGTTGCCCCACTTGGGATCGCTCGGGTCCTTGAGGTAGAACGAGCTGATCAGTCCGACCGACTTGTCGAGCCCGGCGGGCTTGAGCACCGCCTCGACCGAGTTGGAGACGTTGTTGAGCAGGTGCAGCGGCCGCCAGCCGATGTCGTAGACCTTGCGGATCGCCTGGGCGGCGAACTTGGGCGTGGTGACGTTGAAGAACACGTTGGCGCCGCTCGCCTGCATCTCGACGATCTGCGAGTCTATCGTCGGGTCGGTCACCTCGTAAGGTGCCTCGGCAACGATCAGCTTGTCCGCCAGCTCGCCCAGGCCGGCGCGGAACCCGTCCACGTAGTCCTTGCCGTAGTCGTCGTTCTGGTACAGCACCGCGATCTTCGGATCGTCGACGTTGTCGAGCACGTACTTGGCGTAAATCTTGGATTCGTCCGAATAGGGCGGCTGCCAGCCCATCGTCCACGGATACTCCTTCGGGTTGCCCCACTTGGTCGCGCCGGTGGCGATGAAGATGTGCGGCACCTTGCGCGAGTTGACGTATTTGTGGATCGCCGAGTTGGTCGGCGTGCCCAGCGTCTGGAACAGCAGCAGCACCTCGTCCTGCTCGACCAGGCGGCGGATCTGCTCGACCGTCTTGGGCGGGCTGTAGCCGTCGTCGTAAGAGATGAAGTTCACCTTGCGGCCGTTGATGCCGCCGTTGGCGTTGACCATGTCGAAATAGCCGCCGATCGCCTTGCCGATGGCGCCATAGGCCGAGGCCGGCCCGCTGTACGGATTGGTGTTGCCGACCTTGATCTCGGTGTCGCTGGCACCGGGCCCGTATTTCGGCTCCGCGGCGACGCTGCCGGCCGCCAGGCCGAGCGCGATTGCCGCCGACGCCAGCCTCGCCACACACAACCTTGTCATCTCATCGTCCTCCCGTTCTCGTTATTCGGTCACGGCCTCGCCGCCGGCCCCGGCCCGGCCGGCGCCCGCCTCGCCAGCCGGCGCGCGATCCGGCCGCCGGCCATTGTAACAAAGCCCGCGGCGCCCTTCGGCATCAGATACATCATGCCGATCATGAAAATGCCGTAGATCGCCCACGGCGCGGCCTTGGAGACCTGCTCGGCCAGGTTGGGCACGAACACGATGAACAGCCCGCCCACGACCGAGCCCCAGATCGAGCCGAGCCCGCCCACCACCATGCCGATGACGAACAGGATCGAGACCAGGAAGCCGAAGCTGTCGGGGCCGACGAACTCGACCGCGATCGCGCCGAGCGCGCCGGCCAGCCCGGTATAGGCGGCGCTGACGCCGAAGGTCAGCGACTTGGTGAGCCCGGTATCGACGCCCATCGCCTCGGCCGCGATCAGGTGCGTGCGGATCGCCGCCATCGCCCGCCCCGAGCGGCCGCGCAGCAGGTTGTGGGCAAGCGCGAAGGCGACCACGGCGACCGCGAGCGTGAACAGGTACAGCCACTGGTCGGCGCTGAGCGCGAGCCCGAACGGCGCCTCGGGCTTGAAGATGAAGATGCCCTGGACGCCGCCGGTCCACGGCTCGAGCGGGTCGTATTTGAGGATCTGCGGCACCGAGACCGCGAGCGCGAAGGTAGCGAGCGCGAGATAGTGCCCGCGCAGCCGCCCGGCCGGAAAGCCGAACAGGAAACCGACCGCCAGGCAGACCACGAACGCGACCGGGAGAGTCAGGTAATACGCGACCCCGGCCCGGTCCATCAGGATCGCCGCGGTATAGGCGCCGAGCGCATAGAACGCGCCGTGGCCGAGCGAGATCTGGCCGCAGCGCCCGGTCAGCACGTTCAGGCCCAGGATCGCGATGGCGTAGATCAGCGCCAGCGTGACCTGGAAGAGGCGGTAGTCGCTGAGCACGAACGCCAGCGCCGCGGCCGCCGCCAGCGCCGCGGCGAGGCCCAGGCGACGCGCGTTTCCGGCCCCGGTCATCGCCTCACACCCGGGTCACCGCCACCCGGCCGAACAGGCCGCCGGGGCGGAACACCAGCACCGCGACGATGATCGCGAGCGCGACCGTGAGCTTGAGCTCGTTGCCGATGAACGGCACATAGGCGCCGACCAGGTTCTCGAGCACGCCGACGACGAAGCCGCCGGCGACCGCGCCACCCGGGCTGTTGATGCCGCCCAACAGCGCGCCGGCGAAGCCGTACAGCAGCACCCCGCTCATCATCGACGGGTCGAGGAACACGCTGTGCGCGACCATCATGCCGGCGACCGCGCCGATCGCGGCGGCGAGCCCCCAGCCGAGCGCGAGCATCCAGCCGACCCGGATGCCGACCAGCCGGCTCGAGGTCGGGTTCTGGGCGGCGGCGCGCATGGCGAGGCCGAGGGGGGTGAAGCGGAAGAACAGGTACAGGAGCACGAGCACCGCGAGCGTTACGCCGATCGCGCCGACGTCGTGCATGCGCAACGACACGCCGGCGCCGAGCGCGAACGGGGCCTCGGGGAACGGGCTCGGGAAGCTCTTGATGGTGTAGGTCCAGATCCATCCCGCCAGGCTGTTGAAGATCACCAGCAGGCCGATGAAGACGATGATCAGGGTCAGGATCGAGGCCTTCTCGAACGGCCTGATGATCACCCGCTCGATGGCCACGCCGCCGGCGAACGAGGCCGCGACGGTGATGAAGAACGCCGCCCAGAACGGCATCCCCGCCTGGATCAGGGTCCAGGCGACGTAGGTCGAGAACATCGCCATCTCGCCCTGGGCGAAATTGATCAGCTCGGTCGCCTCATGGATCATCACCAGCGCAAGCGCGATCGAGGCGTAGATTCCGCCCGCGGCGAGACCGGCTACCACGAGCTGAATGAACAGGTCCATGCCAGTACGGGCCCTCACGCGTCGCGGCTGGCCGCCTCATCCTTCGAGACGGGCCTTCGGCCCTCCTCAGGATGAGGCTCCAACCGATCAAGCCCCGGGGCAAACCTCATCCTGAGGAGCCCGCGCAGCGGGCGTCTCGAAGGATGAGGTTTCCGACCGAAGCGGCGAACGGACATCGACACCGGTCTGCCCCGCGCCGCCTCAGTAACCGAGATATGCCCGGCGGACCGACTCGTCCGCCTTGAGCGCTGCCGACGGCCCGGCCATGACCACCCGCCCGGTCTCGATCAGATAGGCGTCCTGGGCCAGCTCGAGCGCGAGGCCCGCGTCCTGCTCGACCAGCAGCATGCCGATCCGCTGCTCGCGGTTGATCGTGCGCAGGATGTCGAACAGCCCCTGGACCACCAGCGGCGCCAGGCCGAACGACGGCTCGTCGAGCAGCATCAGCCGCGGGCGCAGCATCAGCGCACGCCCGATCGCCAGCATCTGCTGCTCGCCGCCGCTCAAGGTGCCGGCCTGCTGGCGGCGGCGCTCGCCGAGGCGCGGAAAGTAATCATAGACGCGCTCCGCATCGCGGCGCGCGCCGGCGCGGTCCCGGCGCGTGAACGCGCCGAGCCTCAGGTTCTCCTCGACCGTGAGCGCGGTGAAGGTGCCGCGCCCGTCGGGCACGTGGCCGATGCCGAGCCGGACCAGATCCTCGGTGGCGCGGCCGTCGATGCGGGCGCCGTCGAAGGCGATCTCGCCGCCGGCACGGACCATGCCGCACAGCGCCCTGAGCGCGGTGGTCTTGCCGGCGCCGTTGGCGCCGAGGATGGTGGATATGCCGCCCTCGGCCACGCCGAAGTCGATGCCGAACAGCACCTGCACCGGGCCGTACTGGGCGGTCAGCCCGCGCGCCTCGAGCAACGCCGCCATCAGCCGCCCGTGCCGAGATAGGCGGTGATCACCGCCTCGTCGCGCTGCACCTGGGCGGGCGTTCCTTCGGCGATCTTGCGCCCGAAGTCGAGCGCCACCACCCAGTCCGAGATCGGCATCACCAGGCCCATGTGGTGCTCGACCAGGAGGATGGTCAGCGCGCGCGCGTCGCGGATGTCCTTGATCAGGGCGCCGAGCCGCTGCACCTCCTCGTGGTTGAGCCCGCCGGCGGGCTCGTCCATCAGCAGCAATCGTGGCCGCCCCGCCAGCGCGCGCGCGAGCTCGACCCGCTTCCGGGTGCCGAAAGCCAGCGACTCGACCGGCTCGCTTGCCAGCGGGCCGAGATCGAGGAAATCCAGGATCTCCATCGCCTGGGCGCGCAACGCCGCCTCCTCGCGCCGCACCCAGGGCAGGCGCAGCGCGTCGCTCAGGAAGTCGGCGCGGCACCGGCAGTGGGCGCCGATCAGGACGTTGTCGAGCACCGACACGCCCTCGAACAAGGCGAGGTTCTGGAAGGTGCGGCCGATGCCTAAGCGGGCGATTCGATGGGCGGGCCGCGCGAGCAGGTCGGTGCCGGCGAACCGCACTTGCCCGGAGTCGGGGTGGTAGAGCCGGCTCAGGCAGTTGAACAGGGTGGTCTTGCCGGCACCGTTGGGACCGATCAGGGCGACGATCTGGCCCGGATGCACCGCGAACGAGACCTGGTCGAGCGCGACGATGCCGCCGAAGCGGATCGACAGCCGCTCGACCTCGAGCAGCGGCCCGTCTTGCGTGCGACCTCGGGCTGCGGGCACGCGAGACCTCGCGCCCGTCGCCTCGGCTGCCTTCACTGCCACCGCCCCGTGCCCCCTCCCTGACCCCGGCGCGATCTTAACCGGCCCGCGGAGTCATGATCCAGCCCGCAGCGCCGCTCCCTCGGGGCGCGCGAGCAGCACCGCGATCCGGCGCGCGCCGTAGGTCGAGGCGACCACCGCAGCGGCGAACGCGATCACCCCGACATGGACGTCGGCCGACGACAGCAGCTGGCCGTCCACCACCAGCACCACCAGCGCGATCATGAACACGTCGAGCATCGACCATTTCGACAGGCCGGCGAGCGCCCCCGCGAGCTGCCCGCCGCGCGCGCCGGCATGCGGCACCGCGAACCACAGCGCGAGGCACGCCACCAGCTTGGCAACCGGAAACGCGATGGTGAATGCGAAGGTGATCAGGAACAGGAACCAGTCGCCGGCGGTGGCGAACGCGAACACCGCCTCGGCAAGCGAATACTCGCGCGCCAGCACAAACATCTTGCGCACCGTGACCGCGGGCAGGAACAGGCCGGCGCCGAGCAGGGCGGCGGCCAGCACCAGCCATAGCCCGACCAGACGGTCGTGGCCGGTGGCGTGCGCGGCGAGCGTACCGGGGCGAAAGCGGAGGGCGAAGCGCGCGCGCATGGCCCGAGTGTAGCAGCGTCCCGGCATCGCCGCCGCCAGCGCGCAACCCACCTATGTTATGACTCGCGCCGGCGCATGAGGTGCCTGCCTGAACCATGTGCCGTGCCTCCCTCCGGGCGTCAACCCGGCGACATGCCGGCTCTGAAAGGCAATTTTCTATCAATATTTTATGCCGAATTCTTCAAGCATAGACTCTGCCGTTCGTAGCGAAGCCGACGCGACGCCCGGCGGTGCGCCGGCGGTGAAGCGCTCGGCAGGCCTGGGCGCGGTGCGTCGCGCGCTGGCCCATCCGAGCTACCGGTCGTACACGGCGGGCAATGCGGTGTCGCTGATCGGCACCTGGATCCAGCGCATCGGGGTCGGCTGGCTGACCTGGCAGCTGACCGGATCCCCGACCTGGCTCGGCCTGATCGCGTTCGCGGATCTGGCGCCGGCGGTGGTCGTCGGCCCGCTCGGCGGCGTGCTCGCCGACCGCGTCGACCGGCTGGCCCTGATCCGGCTGATGCAAACCTGCTCGATGCTTCAGGCGCTGGCGTTGTTCGCGCTCACCGCACTGGATGCGATCTCGATCGGCCTGCTGTTGGTGCTGGTGCTGATCAACGGCATCGTGATCGGGG
>DASWHU010000121.1:0-8553 GCA_036398035.1 Alphaproteobacteria bacterium
ATCTGGACTGCCGATCCCGGCAAGATCATCGCCGCAGTCCGCAGAGGGCGCCAAGTGTTAGATTCGATCCACTAGTTTGTAGACGCGACGCTCGGCGTAATCACCCTGTTCGCCAGGAAGGAAGAAGTTCCATTCCTGACCATCGGTCAAAATTGCGAGCTGTACGCCTTTGTGAAAGGCATATTCGAACAACTGCCGTTCGGCCCCGTCACTCTGACCGAGTTTCTTCACCTCGATGAAAGCGATCGGCTTGGCCGGCGGATGGCACAGCGCATAGTCGACACGTCTTTCGTCGAGGCCGAATTGCGGACTGACTGTTTGCGTGTCGTATGCGGGCCAGCCCAGTGCGTTTAGCAAGCGGAGCACGACGCCCTGGGAGACGGCCGCCTCACTTCCAAAGCGGCCAGCTTTGATGGCCGCGCGAATTTCTTCAATATCTCGCTCTATCGCCATTCCCGGATTCCCCACATAGGTACAGCACCACCCTCTGCGTCACCCGGCTCGCCGCCTCACGAAGCGCAGTATAACATTTTCCGCGCAGTAAGCACGGCGGCGCCTGCTCGAATAGCGCTTTTGTTGTCTCCAGGAATTGGCGCCGGGTCCCGAGCCCCTGGGAAATCTGGTTGGGAGAAATTGGCGTTCGAGCAGAATACTGCGATGAAGTCGAAAACCAGTGTCAGCCATGTGCCGGCACCGGGGAGCAGGCACGGCCGTTATGCCACAAGGCGCATATCGCCCTACACCCCGATCCAGGTCTCGCGCGCCTCAGTCGCGGTGGCGAACTGGGCGGCGGGGCCTTGCCAGCGCAGCCGGCCCTTACCGAGCACGAGCACCTGGTCGGCGAGGCGGAGCGCGAGCGGCAGGTTCTGCTCAACGAGCAGGATCGTGGTGCCGTCGGCCTTGAGCGCGGCGAGCAGGGCCTCGATCTCGTCGAGGATCGCGGGCGCCAGGCCCTCCGACGGCTCGTCGAGCACGAGTGCCCGGCCGTTGGTCATCAGCGCACGCGCGAGGCTGAGCATCTGCTGCTCGCCGCCCGAGAGCGCACCGCCCTTCGCGCGCCGGCGCTCGGCGAGGCGCGGGAAGCTTTCGAGCGCGCGCGCCAAAGTCCACGCCCCCGGCCCGCGCCCGGGCCTGGCCGCCACGCACAAATTCTCGAGCACGCTGAGCGAGGGGAAGATGCCGCGCGTCTCGGGCACGTAGGCGAGGCCTGCACGTGCGATCCGGTGCGCGGGCAGCCGGTCGAGCCGGCGCCCGTCGAGGCGCACCTCGCCGCTGCGCTTCCGCACCAGGCCCATCATCGCCTTCAGGAGCGTCGTCTTGCCGGCGCCGTTGCGCCCGAGGATGGCGGTGAGCGTGCCCGCACCGACCTCAAACGACACTCCCTGGAGCACGTGCCCGTCGCCGTACCAGGCATTGAGCTCGCGCACCTCGAGCAGCGCCGTCATTGCCGCTTGCCCAGATAGCGCGCGCGCACGGCGGGTGAGGCGCGCACCTCCTCAGGGCTGCCCTCGAACAGCACCGTGCCGGCATCGAGCACGGTGATGCGGTCGGCGATGCCGAACACCACGTCCATGTCGTGCTCGACCACCAGCAGGGTGAGCTCGCGCGGCAGGCCCGCCAGCAGCACGCGCATCGCCGCGGTCTCCTCTGGGCTCATGCCCGCGGTCGGCTCGTCGAGCAAGAGGACAACCGGATCGAGCGCCAGCGCCAAGCCCACCTCGAGCTGGCGCTGGAGGCCATAGGCGAGGCTCCGCGCCGGCCGGTCCAGGCTCTCGGCGAGGCCGACCAAAGACGCTATTTCTTCCGCTTTTTCATAGAGTTCTGTAAATCGTCTCAAGTCCTTCCAGAACACGTGGCCGAGGCCGCGCGCGAGCAGCGCCGCGCACACCAGGTTGTCGCGCGCGCTCATCTCCTCGAACAGGCTGTTGCGCTGGAACGAACGCGCGATGCCGGCGCGGGCGCGCGCGTCCGCGGGGTCGCGGGTGATGTCGCGCGAGCCGAACACGATGCGCCCGGCGTCGGGCCTGAGCTCGCCCGAGAGCAGGTTGAACAAGGTCGTCTTGCCGGCGCCGTTGGGGCCGATCAGCGCGTGGCGCGCGCCGCGCTCGACCGCGAGGTCGACATGGCGGGCGACCGCGAGCGAGCCGAAGCTCTTATGCAGGCCTTCAGCGCGCAGCACGGCTCAACCTCCGGCGCGCGCCCTCGACCACGCCGTACAGGCCCCGGTCCGCGAACAGCACCACGGCGATGAACGCGAGGCCCATGAACAGCATCCAGTAGTCGGTGGCGCCGCTCAGCGCGTCGCTCGCCAGTACCACCGCGGCGGCGCCGGCGGCGGGCCCGACCAGGCTCGCCATGCCGCCGACGATGACCACGATCAGCACCTCGCCCGAGGTCGTCCACACCAAGAGCTCCGGCGAGATGAAGCCGGTGTGCTGGGCGGTGAGCGCGCCGGCGAGCCCGGCCACGGCGCCGGCGAGGGTGAACGCGGCGAGCTTGACCCGGCCCACCGGGCAGCCGAGAGCGCGCGCCCGCCGCTGGTTCTGGTGGATCGCGACCAGGAGCCGTCCGAACGGCGAGCGCACCACCGCCTCGAGCCCGGCATAGACCAGGGCCGCGATCAGCAGCGCATAAGCCGAGAACGCGCGCGGGTCGTCGAGCGAGAGATCGAGCGCGGCAATCGCGGGGCGCACGATGCCGGCCAGCCCGTCGTCGCCGCCGAAGGCGCGCGCCTTGAACAGGTAGGCGTGGATCGCCTCGCCGACCGCGAGCGTGACCATGATGAAGAACACGCCGCCGAGCCGGACCGCGAACGCCCCGATCACCAGCGCCGCAAGCGCCGCGATCGCGACCGCGCCCAACATCGCGGCGACCGGCGGCCAGTCGAGCATCACCCCGCCGAGCGCCGCGGTGGCGTAGGCGCCGATGCCGTAGAACGCGGCATGGCCGAGCGAGACCATGCCCGTAAACCCGACCAGGATGTCGAGGCTCATGGCGAAGATCGCCAGGATCGCGATCTGGGCGATCAGCTCGTGGCCGAAGATTCCGGCCGTGAGCCAGGCAACGATCGCCCCGGCGGCGAGCACCAGGGCCGTCGCCGTGCGCCAGCGCTCGGCGGCAGGAGTCACGGCGGCGGCGGCGCGGCCTCAGGCCGGCCGGCGCGCGGGCGCCAGCCCGCCCGGGCGCAGCAGCAGGATCGCCGCCATCGCCGCGTACAGCACGACGCTCGCATATTCCGGCGCCAGCGCCTGGCCGAAGGTCTCGATCATGCCGACCAGGAGCGAGCCGAGCGCGGCGCCGGCGAGGCTCCCCGGGCCGCCGATCACGACCACTATCAGGGTCAGGATCAGGATCGACATGTCCATGCCCGGATAGATCGACAGCACCGGCGCCGCCGCCACGCCGGCGAGCCCGGCGAGCCCGCAGCCGAGGCAGAAGGCGATGAAGAAGGCGCGGTCGACGTTAAGCCCGAGCGCCATCGCGGTCTCGCGGTCGTCGACGCCCGCGCGCACCACGGTGCCGAGCCGGGTGCGCTCGAGCGCGAGCGCGAGCGCCGCCAGCACCGCCGCGCCGAGCCCGATCAGGAACAGCCGATAGGCGGGATAGGTCTCGCCGGCGATCTCGACGCTGCCCGCGAGCGCCGCCGGCAGCTCGATCGAATAGCTGTAGTTGCCCCACACGTAGCGCACCGCATCCAGCCCGACATAGATCAGGCCGAAGGTGACCAGCACCTGGGTCATCGGCGCGGCGCGCTGCAGCCGGCCGATCAGCCCGACATGGAGGGCCGCGCCGACGCCCGCCACCGCCAGGGGGCTGAGCGCGAGCGCGAGCCAGAACGAGTCGGTCGCGCGCGCCACGCTGAGGCCGACATAGGCACCCAGCATGTACAGCGTGCCGTGCGCCAGGTTGATGAAGTTCATCAGCCCGAACACCACCGACAGCCCGACCGAGAGCAGGAACAATAGGCTCGCGAGCTGGAGTGCATTGAGCAGCTGGATGGTGATGAAGCTGTGGTCGAGCAGCACCGCAACGCGCCTTCGCGGGGCCGGTGCCGGAGCGGCTACAGCTTGCAGCCGTTGGCCGGATCGCGCATCGCCGGCAGGCTCTCGATCACCCGCAGCTCGACGCCGTTGGCCCCGGCCACGGTCTCGAAGATGTGGATGTCCTGGACGACGTTGTTGGTCGCGGGGTCGATCTCGATCGGGCCGCGCGGGCCGGCGAACTTGGTCGCGCGCATCGCCGCCATCAGCGCCGCCTTGTCGGAGGTGTCGCCGCCGGTGGCCTCAAGCGCCGCCGCGATCAGGTGCGCGGTGTCGTAGCCCTGGACCGCGAACTCGGAGGCGACGCGGCCGTAGCGCGCCTGATAAGCCTCTTGGAACGCCGCGTTCTCGGGCGTGTCGATGCCGGGCACGTAGTTGAGGATGCCGAGCACCCCGGCCGCGGCCGGGCCTTCGGCGTCGATGTACAGCGGCGAGGTCAGCCAGCCGGCGCCGGCGAGCTTGATCGAGTCCTTGAGCCCGAAGGCGTCGTACTGCTTGACGAACTGGATCGCCTGGCCGCCGGCGAAGAACGCGAACACCGCCTTCGGCGCCGCCGCCTTGATCTGGGCCAGGAACGGGCCGAAGTCCTTGGTCTCGCGCAGCGGCGCGTAGGACTCGCCGACCACCGTGCCGCCGGCGGCGGTGAAGGTCTCGCGGAAGGCGTCCATCATCTGCTGGCCGGCGGCGTAGTCGGCGGCGGCGAGATAAACCGTATCGTAGCCGTGCTGCACCATCCACGCGCCCATGCCGCGGGTGATCTGGGCGTTCGAGAACGAGGTCCGGATCAGCCACGGGCTGCAGCGCTCGCCGGTCAAAAGGTTGTTGCCCGCGTTCGGGATCACCAGCGGGACCTGCTGGGCGTGGACGAAGTCGCGCAGCGCGTTGGCGACGTTCGAGGCCACCGGCCCGACCAGCAGGTCGACCCGGTCCTCGAACACCAGCTTCTTGGCCTTGGCGAGGCCGACGTTGGGCTTGACCTCGGAGTCCTCGGTGATCAGCTCGATCGCGCGCCCGCCAAAGCTGTCGCCGAAGGTGGCGAAGCCGAGCTCGAGGCCCTGGGTGATCTCGCCGCCGAGGCTGGCATAGACGCCCGAATAGGGCAGGATCACGCCGATCCGGATCGGCTCCGCCGCGCACGCCGTGCCCGCCGCCAGCGCGGCCGCGCAGGCGATGCCGAGCCGTGTTGCGGCCTTCCCCATGTCGCGCCTCCCCGTCCGCTCGCCCCGGTCCTCTGGCCGGGGCCGGCACTATAGCAAGGCGCGGACGGCGGCAATAGCGGGGCCCCGAGGCGGCGGTGCTGGTCTGCCCCCGGGGCCCGCAGTGGAGGGGAGGTGCTCGGCGTGCGCCGACGGGCCCCGGGGGAGTGGCGGTGCGGCGGCTCAGGCGATGCGCGCGATGCGACCGGCGATCGGGGTCGGGTTGCGGATGTTGTCGAACATCGGCGAGCCGGCCTCGGCGGCGCGCTTGATCTCCTCGAGCACCGTCGGGTCCGCGTCCGACTTGACCTCGACCCGGTAGCTGAGGTCGAGGAAGCCCGGGCGCACGCCCGCATCGAGCTGCAGGTATCCGCGCAGGTCGTAGGGCGCCTCGACCACGATCTTGAGGTCCTCGAAGTCGATGCCGCGCTGGTTGGCGTGGGTCACCCAGCCGATGGTGAGGCAGGTGCCGAGCGAGGCGAGCAGCAGCTCCATCGGGTCGATCGCCGAGTCGCTGCCGCCGAGCGGCCTGGGCTCGTCGGTCGCCAGCGTGAACGAGCGCGCGCGCGTGACCGCGACCGCGCCGTCGGTCCATTCGGTGACGGTCTGGAAGCTGCCCCGGCCGAGGCCCGGGTCGCCGGCCACCGCGGCCTTGGTCTCGGCGAACGCGGCGGCGTCGAGGTTGGTGCAGGAACGGCTGATCTCGGTCTGTGCGGTCATGGCGGCTGCTCTCGCCTCGCTGTTGTTTGTCCTCTTGCGCGCCCGGACGCGTGCCGGCCGGCCCCGCCGTGCGCATGCTTTGCTGTTATCAGCGCCAGCCGCGCCGGACAATGTCGGCGAATAGCCCGCTTGGATAAAATTGTTCTACAAATTGCCTCGTATGAGAAAAATTTGCTAAATATAGCTAGTCAATGACATATTTGTAGGACGTAATTCCATTTCGAGGGACGCATGGACGCGATCGACCGGGCCATTCTCGGCTGCTTGCAGCAGGACGCGGCGATGCCGCTGGCGCAGATCGCGGCGCGCGTCGGGCTGTCGTCGACGCCGTGCTGGCGGCGCATCCAGAAGCTCGAGGAACAGGGCGTGATCCGCGCGCGCGTCACGCTGCTCGACGCCGCCAAGGTCAACCTCGGCGTGACCGTGTTCGTCTCGGTGCGCACCAACCAGCACACCGCCGAGTGGCTGGCCAGGTTCAAGGAGGCGGTGGTCGACTTTCCCGAGGTGGTCGAGGCCTACCGGATGAGCGGCGAGGTCGACTACCTGCTGCGCGTGGTGGTGCCCAGCATCGACGCCTACGACGCCTTCTACAAGCGCCTGATCGCCAAGGTGCCGCTCACCGACGTGAGCTCGAGCTTCGCCATGGAGCAAATGAAGTTCACCACCGCCCTGCCGCTGGACTACGCGTGACATATTGCCGAGTCGGCGAAACTCGGTGTCTGCTACGATCTTGCTCTGCCGGTGTAATCTTCGCCATGGAGCGCGCGCATGGAATCGACGCCGATCATGACGCTGTTTCGCACCGGTCGCGGCCCCGACTGGCCGACTTATCTCGGCTTGCTCCAGCGAATGGACCGCGAATGGCGGTCGAGCCGCGTATCCTCGCAGCCATTCGGCGTGTTCGGGCCGCGGCCAAGCTGGCAGGACACCATCGCCCGCGCCCAGTACTTGTTCGAGGCCGACGACTGGATGGACCTCGACCAGGACCAGTGTTCGCTCATCGCACCCGCAGAATTCTACGCGCACGGGGACGCTCTGCTCGGCAGCATTGGCCGGCGCAGCACGGCCGTCAGGAACTTTCTGTTCGACCCCGATCATGCACAGGACCGGGACACGGTTCTCGAACGACTGAAATATGTGCAGCGGTCCTCCGGCGCGCAGGTCGCGGCGCGCGCGGGGACGATTCTCGCGGAACTGCGCTCGCTGGAGGGCATGGGAACTGCGTTTGCGAGCCGACTGCTTGCGCTTGCGCGGCCCGACTGGTTCGTCGTCGTGAACAACAAATCGCGCAAATGGCTCGCGGATGCGACAGGGCTGCGCCTGACCGGAAAGACAAGCTATCAGAACCTGATCGCATGGGTGGCGGACCAGGCTTGGCATGCGAGTCCCGAGCCGAACGATCCGTGGGAGCGGTCGATCTGGGGCTTGCGCGCCGCGTTACTCGACGCCTTCGCCTATCATCCGGCCCGTGGTTAGCGTGCGGTACAGCCCCACTTTGCCGTCATCGCGAGCCGCCGCAGGCGGCGTGGCGATCCCGAAACCAGCCGGACGCGCTGCCCGAGGTGCTGGATTGCTTCGCCCGCGATGCGGGCTCGCAACGACCTCGTTACCGCTGCGCCGTTTTTGACGTCGACATGCGGCGGCCGGCTCAACCGACGTTGAGGCCGCGCAGGAAGCCGGCGCGCTCTTTCGCGGCGGACATCAGGAAGGAGAGGTCGGAGCCGGCGAGCACCATGCGGAAGCCCATGGCGAGGTAGCGGCGCATGAGATCCGGCTGGTAGACGCCGCCGAGCGCGGCCGCCTTGCCGTGTTTCTTGCACGCGGCGATCACCGTCTCGAACGCGACCGCGACCTCGGGCGCGTCGATCTTGCCCGGCATGCCCATCTCGAGGCACAGGTCGTTGGTGCCGACCAAGAGCGCGTCGACCCCGTCGGCGGCGGCGATCGCGTCCGCGTTGTCGATCGCTTGCGGGGACTCGAGCATCACCACCACCATGGTCGCGGCGTCGATCGCGGCGACGGTCTCGGCCATCGGCAGGGTGGCGAAGCCGAGCTGCGGCAATCCACCGGTGATCGAGCGCTGGCCGCGCGGCGGGTAGCGGCAGTTGCGCGCCAGCTCGCGCGCCTGCTCGGGGGTGTCGACATGCGGGAACACCACCCCGAGCGCGCCGCCGTCGAGCGCGCGCGTCGCGTGGTGGTGGGCGGTGCCCGGCACGCGCACGAACGGCGCTATGCCGGCATCCTGGGCGGCGACCGCGATCTGCGCCGCGTCGTCGATCGACATCGAGTTGTGCTCCATGTCGATGAACACCCAGTCGTAGCCGCAGGTGCGCATGATCTTGCCGATGTCGACCGTGCGCGCCTGCCTGAGGCCGACGCCGATGGCGATCTCGCCCGCCTCGAGCCTCACCTTCACCGGGTTGCGCAGCTCTGCCATCTTCCCCCTCCCTGGTTCGCGCCAGAGCTTGCACCGGCTCCGCCCTTGCCCGCAAGGCGCTTTCGCCTAAACTCTGCCGGCCGCGGCGGAAGGGACACCATGTACGACCTCTTGATCAAGGACGCGCGCATCCATGACGGGCTCGGGGCCGAGCCGGTCG
>DASWHU010000122.1:0-3299 GCA_036398035.1 Alphaproteobacteria bacterium
GTTCGCGGCGATCGGCAACGACCGCCAGTTCGCGCGCTTCACGGCCGCGCTCGGCGCGCCCGCACTCGCCGAGGACGCGCGCTTCCGCACCAACGCCGACCGGGTGATCAACCGCGACGCGCTGCGCGACGCCCTCGCGCCACTGCTTGCGGACAAGGATGGCGTTGCGCTGTCGGAGCACCTGCTGGGCGAGGGCGTTCCCGCGGGCCCGGTGCTCGAGATTCCCGAGGTCCTCGATCACGCGCAGGTGCGAGCCCGCGACATGGTGGTCGAGCGCGGCGCGTATCGCGGCCTCGGCACGCCGATCAAGATGAGCCGCACGCCGGGCGACCCGCGCACCCCGCCGCCGCGCCTGTCCGAGCACGCACGCACGGTGCTCGCCAATGCCGGCTACTCCGAGACCGAGATCGACAGCCTGATCGACCACGGCACCGTCGCGGGCGCGCGCGAGCGCGCGACGCCGTAAGCCGCCTGATCCGGACCCCGAGCCGACCCGGAACTCGGCGGCATGGCCGCGCCGGTCGTGTCTTGAAAGCCGTTGAAGGGGCCGTTTCAACGCGCTTAAACGAGCTCGATGCGCGCGCGGTGCCCGGGCGCGGCGGCGAGCCGCCGGTCGCGGGTGAGCAAAGGCGCGTCCAGTGCTTCCGCGAGCGCCACGTAGACCGCGTCGTAAGCCGTCAGGTTGGCGCGCAGGTCCCACACGCGCAGCAGCAGAACGTCGTGCGGATAACGGTTCAAGGGAAAGTCGGCGAGGTCGGCGAGGGCCGCGCGGCAGCGTTCCGCATCGACCTCGCCGGCGTTCGCGTATCGGCGCAGCACCTGCGCCACCTCGACGTCGATCAGGTGCGGTGCGTGAAGCGTCTCACCGGAATCGAACAGCCGCTCTTCCACTGCCGCTGCCGCAGGCGTCCGCAGGAGCGCCTCGAGCGCCGCCGAGGCGTCGACGACGATCACCCGCGGTCGCGCTCGGCGCGCACCGCCTCGGCCGGCGAGATGGCGGGCGCCGCCGCGGCGCGGCCGGCCAGGCGCGCGCGCAGCTCGTCCGGCGTCGGCCGCTCGGCCGCGCGGCGGATCTCGTCGAGCAGGTAGTCGGACAGCGACATGCCCGCCATGGCCGCGCGCGCCTTGAGCCGGTGATGCAGCGCGTCGGGGACGTTGCGGATCTGGATCATGCGCGACATGTCATAAGCATGCTCGCATGTGTTGAGCATGTCAATTGACCCGACAAACCCATGCCCTTTCATGGCAACTTGCGGTAGCTCAGTGTCGGATGACTCAGAAGCGTGGACCTTAAGCTCATGGACCTTGCCAGGATCACGGCGCGCGGCCGGATGACGATCCCGAAGCGCGTCCGCGAGGCGGCCGGCCTACACGAGGGCGACGTGATTGCCTTCGAGATCGAACGCGGCCATTTGGTCGTGCGCAAGGTCGCCGCGGGCCGCGACGACGACCTCGGGGGGCTGTCGCGCACCGTGAGCGAATGGGCGTCGCCGGAGGACGAGGCCGCCTGGCGCGACCTGTGAGCCGCGCTCAGTACGACTTGGGCAGGCCGAGCGCCTTTTCGGCGATGTGGCACAGGATCAGCTGCTCACTGACCGGCGCCAGGCGGTCGATCCAGACCTCGCGCATCAGCCGCTCGACGTGGAACTCGGCGGCGTAGCCGTAGCCGCCGTGGGTCAGCACCGCGCGCTCGCAGGCGCGGTAGCCGGCGCGCGCGCCGAGCAGCTTGGCGGCATTGGCCTCGATGCCGCAGGCGCGCCCCTGGTCGTAGAGCGCGGCCGCCTTGAGCACCATCAGGTTCGCCGCCTCGAGCTCGGCCCAGGACTCGGCGAGCGGATGCTGGATTGCCTGGTTCTGGCCGATCGGGCGGTCGAACACGATGCGCTCGCGCGCATACCTCGCCGCGCGATCGAGAGCGTCGCGGCCGATGCCGACCGCCTCGGCGCCGACCAGGATGCGCTCGGGGTTGAGGCCGTGCAGGAGGCAGCGGAAGCCATCGCCCTCCTCCCCGATGCGGTCGCCCGCCGGCACGCGCAAGCCGTCGATGAACAGCTCGTTCGAATCGACCGCATGGCGGCCCATCTTGGCGATCCGGCGCACGTCCACGGCGCTGCGGTCGAGGTCGGCGTAGAACAGGGTCATGCCCTCGGTCGGGCGCGCGCAGTCCTCGAGCGCGGTGGTGCGCGCGAGCAGCATCACCTTGTCGGATTCTTGCGCGGTCGAGGTCCACACCTTGCGCCCGTCGATCACGTAACCGTCGCCGTCGCGGCGGGCGCGGGTGCGGATGCGGGTGGTGTCGAGGCCGGCGTCGGGCTCGGTGACCGCGAAGCAGGCGCGCTCCTTGCCCGCAATCAGCGGCGGCAGGAAGCGGCGCTTCTGGTCGTCGGTGCCGAACACGACGATCGGGTTGGGGCCGAAGATGTTCATGTGCACCGCCGAGCAGCCGCTCATCGCCGCGCCCGAGGCGGCGATCGTCTGCAGCATCAGCGCCGCCTCGGTGACCCCGAGCCCGGCGCCGCCATAGGCCTGGGGCATGGCAATGCCGAGCCAGCCGTCGGCGGCGAGCGCGGCCGCGAAGTCGTGCGGAAAGCGCGCCTCGCGGTCGCAGGCGAGCCAGTAGCCGTCGTCGAAGCGGGCGCAGATGCGCGCGACCGTGGCGACGATTTGGTCCTGTTCGGGAGTGAGGCTAAAATCCATCTTGCGCCCCCGCGCCCGGTTCGAGCGATCGCCCAGGCGAATAGCACGGATTGGCCCGGCGAATAAGGGCGGGTGATAGAATTGCCGATCGAGCACGTCCGTCGGTAAGGGAGAGACCCGATGATCGCATATCCGGCCGCAGTTCGGGCGCTGTGCGTCGCCGCGCTGGCGACCTGGGGGTCGGCGGCGGCGGCCGGCGACGACTGGACCGGCGACCTGAGCCCGATCGGTGCCGCCGACTGGAGTTACGACCGCGCCCGCCACCTGCTCGAGCGCGCCGGCTTCGGCGGCACCCCGGGCGAGATCGCGGCGCTGGCGGCGATGACCCCGGAGGAGGCGGTGCGCCGGCTGGTCGACTACGAGGCGCTCGACGACGGCGCCCTGCCGGCATTCGACGAGTCGGACATCTTCGATCCGGGGCTGGTCGACTTCCCGCCGAGCCGCCCCGCCACTACGGCTCTCGCCAAGGAGACCGGCGAGGCGCTGGGGGTCAAGGTCAAGCCCGCCGGCAACCGGCCGCTGCAGCCGGTGGTCGACAAGTTCTTCTACTGGCTGCGCGCGAGCATGCTCGAGACCCGCCGGGTGTCCTACTGGTGGGCGAA
>DASWHU010000123.1:0-2443 GCA_036398035.1 Alphaproteobacteria bacterium
ACCCCGTCGCAATACGCCCGCACCGAGCCCTATGCGAGCTTCCTGAGGGTGCTGCGCGAGTCCGGCCGGCAGATCAAGCTGCCGGCGATCGAGCCGCTGCCGCCGCTGCTGAAGGCGCTCTAGCAGGCTGATGATTTGAAACATGGTCATCCATCACCCGTCACCCCGGCCAAGGCGCGCAGCGCCGCGAGCCGGGGTCCATCCCGCCGCTTGCCCGGGTGGTCGAGCGCGTGGCAAAGGCGTATGGGCCCCGGATATCCGCTTCGCGGAGTCCGGGGTGACGACCAAAACAGGCTCAGGGATCCGACTTAATATCATCCCGCTCTAAGCCTCGCGCATGAGCATGAAGCCGAGCTCGCTGTACGGGCCGTTGGCGATCATGGTCTCGCGGAAGGCACGCCAGCCGGCGTAGATGCGCCCGCCGATCTCGGTCGCCGCGGCGGTCTCCCCGATCACCTCGGCGGCGGCCTCGAACATCGCCGTGATCACGTCGGGCGGGAAGTGGCGAACCTCGACGCCGTGCTCCTTGACCAGGGTCAGCAGGGCGCTGGCGTTGAAGGCGGTCAGCTCCGCCATCATGCGGCCGTTCTCTTCCGCCGCCGCCGCGCGCACGATCGCCTTCAGGTCCGCCGGCAGCGCATCGTAGGCGGCGATGTTGACCAGGAGGGAGAACGCCGGGCCGGGCTCGTGCATGCCCGGGCCGTAGTAGTACTTGACCACCTTGTGGAAGCCGATGGCGAGGTCGAGGTAAGGTCCCGACCACTCGCTGGCGTCGAGCGCGCCGGTCTGCAGCGCCGGCAGTATCTCGCCCCCCGACATATTGACCGTGGTCACGCCGAGCCGGTTGAGCATCGCCCCGCCGAGCCCGGGGATGCGCATCTTGAGTCCCTTCAGGTCGCCGACCGAGTTGATCTCCTTGCGGAACCAGCCGCCCATGTTCGGCCCGCCGGTGCCGGCGAGGAACGCGCGCAGCCCGAACGGTGCGTAGAGCTCGTCCCACAGCGCCTGGCCGCCGCCGCTGTAGATCCACGCCATGTGCTCGAATGGCGCGAGCCCGCCCGGAACCGAGCAGAAGAACGGCGTCGCCGAATGCTTGGCGATCCAGTAATAGGGCGCGTCGTGGCCGCACTCGGCGTTGCCCTCGCGCACGTAGTCGAACACCTCGAAGGCGGGCACCAGCTCGCCGGCGCCGTAGAGGGTGACCTTGAGCCGGCCGTCGGACAGCTCGGTGATCGAATCCGCGATCCGCTGCGCGCCGGTGCCGATGGCGGGGAAGTTCCGCGGCCAGGTGGTGACCATCCGCCACTCGATGCGCGACTGCGCGATCGCCGGCGCGGCACGCGCCCCGGCGGCGGCCGCGGCGACGCCGGCCGCCGCGCCCGTGAGGAATCGGCGACGTCTCATACTGCCCTCCCCGGTTCGCCCGGCGGGCGCCTCTCGCGCCGCCGCGCTACGGATAGACCTGGACGTAGGCGAAGCGGGCGCGGTCGGACACCTGGCCGAAATGGGCGTCGTAGTCGGCCTTGAGCTTTTCCAAGTGGTCCGACTTGAGGAACGCCTGGAACGTCTTCTCGCTGTCGAACTCGTAGACCGCCATGTACTGGAACAGGTCCTCGCCCATGATCGCCTTGTAGCGCTTGGCGCTGACCGCGCCGCGATATTGCAGCAGGTCGGCGCAGTGCTCGGTGTCGTACCAGCGGTTGAACGCCGCCTCCTGGTCCGGCGTGATGGTCGCCTTGACGACGAACAGGACCGTGGCCATGCGCATTCCTCCCTCGTTGCAGCCCGCGCACCATACCCTCGGCAGCGGCATGCGCGCGGTCAAGCCGATCCCGTCTAAGAACGGCAGTTGACGAGGGCGGAGGGGGCGATAGAATGTAAGCGTTCGCTTACTCAAGGTCGCGGCCGAAGCCCGGGAGGTGCGCATGGCGGAGGGACATCGAGTCGCAGGCCGCAGCGGGCGGGCGGCGCACGTGGCCTTGGGACTGCTGTCGGGCCTCGCCGTGCTGGCGGCGGCGGGCGGCGATGCCCGGGCGGAGCCGACGGCGCACGCCGTCGCCGGCTACCTCTATGCGGTCGGCGACGCCGAGACGGTGCATGAGGTGGGCGAGCTTGCGCTCAGGCGCTCATCGATGGTTGCCGCCTTCGCCGCCGACGACCCGTCGTCGGCCCTGCACCTGGCGACGTTCACCTGCAGCTTCGTCAGCCACACCACCACCGACGCGAGCGTCCGCCATCAGGACCGCGTCGGCGCCGCCGGCGCCTGCCTGGTGACCGACCGCGACGGTGACACCCATGTCGCCGAGTGGCAGCGCCCGCCCGGCGCCGAGCTCGGCACCTGGACGGTGGTGCGCGGCACCGGCAAATGGCGCGAGGCGACCGGCACCGGCACCTATGACATCCTGTTCCTGAGCCCGCCGCCCAAGCCCCAGCTCCGCTTCAC
>DASWHU010000124.1:0-2030 GCA_036398035.1 Alphaproteobacteria bacterium
CCGTGCGCGATGCGCTCGGCAATCGCATAGGGACCCGCGAACACGGCCGGCGGTTGTTGCCGGGCACCGCCCTCGAATGTCACCGCATATCCGTTGCCATCGTGCCGCTCGGACACGCGGCGGCCGGTCGCGGTCGCAACCTGGCCGGCCGGAACGCGGATCGACAGGCGGAAATCGCCGGCCGCCCCGTCGAGGGCCGGCCACCAGTCGCCTGGCGGCAGGAAGCTGCCGTCCGCGCCGGCAACGGCCTCCTGCGGGCCAAGAGGCCCCTGGTCGGGGCCCGTCGCCGGGGCGAGCACGCCCGCGTAGTCCAGCTTGACCTGGTGCCGGCCGGGCTCGCCGAGGGCGATCTCCAGTCTTGCGCCGCGGCGCGCCGGCACGGACTGGTCGATGCCGTCGACCGTGAGCCGGCTCACGCGGAACGACTCGCCGAGCGACAGCAGTGCCGGCCCGCCGCCGGTCACCGTCAGCGTCGCCGCCGCCTCGAGCCGGCGGGACTCCGAATCGAGCCTCAGGGCGAGCTCCGTCGCAACGTTTTCGGCGGCCGATGCAGCAAGAGCTTGCGCCATCGCCGCGGCCGTCGCCACCAGCCCGACAAGGCAGGGCCCGAGTCTCACCCTCGTCCTATTCGAAAGCGACCGGGAACTTGGCCACAAGCTCGACCGCCGCGCCGTCGCGGCGCACCACTATCGGCAGCCACGTCCCGGGCGCTTGGCGCCGGACGATCGCGATCAGGTCGGCGGTCGTGTGTACGTCCACGCCCGCGGCCATCGCGATCACGTCGCCGGCCTCGATGCCGGCGGTCTCGGCGACGCTGTTCGGGGCGACCTCGCGCACTGACACCCCCGATGCCGCGGTCTCGATCACGACGCCGAGCCGCGGCTTCGCCGCCGCCTTCTCCCCGTCGCCGGTCACGAACACCGCATCGGCGACCGCTGGGTCCAGGTCTTCGCATGCCTGCGGCACCGGCAAAAGCACCCCGGTCTCGCCGACCCCGAGGTCGGCGAGCTGATGGGCGACCCCAAAGCGGTGCTCGGCGTGGCCAATGCCGACCAGGGCGACGACCAGCGGCGCTCCGGCCGTGCCGTGCGCGGCGGCGATCGCCTGGGCCATCGCCCGGTCCCAGGTCAGCTGGGCCTCGACGAACCTCGCGAATGCGGGGTCGGCCCTGACTGCCGACAGGTCCGTGCCCTCGGCCGCCTCCACGGGCGCAGCCGCCCCCGACGCGAGCGCCTGTTTGGCGGCATAAACACGTGCCAGCATGTCGACATAGCCGTCCGCCGCAGGCGTCGGGTCGCTCACGCCCTCGCGCTCGGCGCCCGGCACCGCCGACCACCCTATCTCGCCGACCTTGGCGACCAGGCTGCGCTCGACGTTGAGCGCCACCAGGGGCACCCGGTACTGACGGGCGAAATGCAGGATCGGCAGATAAATTTCAGCGTCGAAGCCCCACAACTCGGTCCATTCGCTCTGCTCGACGAGCTCCTCGGGGGTGAGCGCGCCCGCCACCCAGGCGTCGAGCACGGGCTGGGCGCGCCGCGGCAGCATCTCGAGCCCGATGACTATGTTCGGGTGCTGCGCGTGCAGCGCCGCCAGCATGAACAGTTGCCAGCGGTGGTGGTCGGCATCGTCGTGGACCTCGCCGAGCAGCACGGCCGACCGCTTCGCCGCCGCCGCCACCACGCGGTCCACGGTCACCGTCGAGCCGCTCGCGGGATCGATCCAGGTACCGGCCTCAGCACACGCCGCGACCCCGGCACCGGCGTGCGCGCCTGGCGAGGCGGCAAGGAACGCCAGCACCATCGCGACGGCACGACACATCGTCATCGCGACTGCCGGGGCCATCGCCGCTTTTCGCTTCGTGTCACCATCGTCACCCATTGATCCCAAACCCGCTCCCGATCGCCGGCGCGCGCGGTCAGTTAACCATTCCCTCATTTGTCGGCCGAAAAATAAGGATGCGATCGAGCGATGGCGATTGCGAGTTCGCCTCGAGCGCCCGATAGTTCATCCCCTCGGTGGCCGCGCTC
>DASWHU010000125.1:0-8490 GCA_036398035.1 Alphaproteobacteria bacterium
GAGCACGGTGCGCGGCTCGGGGCCGGGCTCGAGCCCGTCCGCGCCGATCCCGCCGGCGAGCACGTGGACCTCGCGCCGGCCCATCTGGATCAGCCACGACGCGGTCATGGCGGCGCGCACCTCGTCGTCGTCGACCAGGACCACGCGCGCGCCGTAGACCGGGATGAAGCTGTCGCTTGCCTGGACGAGCTGTCCGCCCGGGGCGTGGCGCGCGCCGGGCAGGTGGCCGGCCTGGTACTCCTCGGCGGTGCGCACGTCGCACAGATAGAGCGTGCGGCGCGCGCCCTCGTCCTGCCAGCGCGCCAACGCGGCGCGGTCGATGCGCGGCACGCGGAACCGCTCCGCGACCCGTGCCGCGGCCGCGCGCGCCCAGCGCCGCGCGTCCGCGCTCGGCGGCGGCGCGGCGTGCTCCCGGCCGTGCTCGAGCTCATAGCCGGCCAAGGCCCAGCCCATGGTGCCGTTCTCGAGCGCCACCACCGTGTTGGGCAGGCCGGCGTTGATCAGCGACTGGGCGCCGATGATGCTGCGCGTGCGCCCGGCGCAGTTGACCACCACCAGGGTGTCGGGGTCCGGCGCCAAGTCGCGGACGCGGTGGACCAGCTCGGCCCCGGGGACGTCGATGCCGCCCGGGATGCTCATGCGCCGGTACTCCTCGAGCGGGCGGCTGTCGAGGATCACTATCCGGGCGCCGTCGGCCTTGAGCCGGGCGAGCTCGGGCGCGGTGACGTGCGGGGTGTGGCAATGCAGCTCGACATACTCGCCGAACGCCTTGCTCGGCACGGAAACGCCGTCGAACAGCTCCTCGCCCGCGGCGCGCCAGCCGGCGATGCCGTCGTCGAGAAGGGCGATGTCCGCATAGCCGAAGCCGGCGAGGCGCTCGGCTGCGCGGCGCGCGCGGTCGTCGCCGCCGCCGTCGTCGAGCAGCACCAGCGACGCGGCGCGGCACGGCGCCAGCCGGTCGATGTCGAGCTCGATCCGGCTCAGCGGCAGGCTGGCGGCAAACAGCGGGTGGCCGCGGGCGTGCGCGCCGCGCTCGCGTACGTCGAGCAGCGCGATCTCGCCGTCCGCCGCGGCGAGGCGCGCCTTGACCTCGGCCGGGGTCATCGACCGCCCGAGGATTAGGCGCGGCGGATGTTGGGCTGCTCGGGGAACGGCCGCGTGGTGCCGTCCCTCATGTTGAACATCTTGCGCTCGGGCAGGTGGCGGAGGCTGCGCCCGTAGAGATGGAAGTTGAAGGTCGGCCCTTCCGAGACGCAGTGGATGCTGTGGATGTCGTCGGGCATCAGCGCCACCCCGGTGCCCTTCGCGACCACCTCCTGGCGCGCCTCGCGGATCTCGGCGCGGCCGGGCACGGCGCCGTCGTCGAGACGGTCGTAGAACCGGTTCAGCTCCTCGCCCTCGATGCCGGCGATCACCGCCCAGGTGGTGTGATCGTGCGGCGGCGACATCTTGCCGGTGCGCTCGGCGACCCCGAACAGGGCGAAGGCATGGTCGTCGTCCTCGGCCAGCAGCCAGATCGTGCTCATCTTGTCGGCGTCGTCCGAATGCACGGGAAATGTTTCGTAGTTGAACAGGTCGTCGCGCGCGGCGAGCCTGAGCAGCCGCGCCTTGACTTTGGCCCGGGCCTTCCGGGTCACGCCGTCCTCGGCGATGACCGCGCGCACGTCGCCGAGACAGCCGGCGATCGCCGCGCGGTGGGCGTCGGTCAGGCGGGTGTCGGTATCGGCGGTCGCGGCCATCTTCCAATCCTCCCGGATCCAAGCGTGAGATCCGTTTGGGCTTATAGCGAGACCGGGGCGCAACTAGCAACGCCCGAAGATTAAGCACCGATCGTCACCCCGGCCGAAGAGCCGGGGTCCATTCGATGGTGCAACTGGTTCCATGGATGCCGGCTCGGCGCGCCGGCCAAGGCCGGCGCTTGGCCGGCATGACGATCGAGGTTCCGTATTACTCCGCCGGCGCGGCCCTGGCGCCCTCGGGGGCGGCCTTGCCTTCGGCCTCGAGCTCGGCGACCCACAGGCTGTGGTGCTCGCGCGCCCAGGTCTCGTCGACATAGCCCGACCGCATCGCCTCGAACGCACCCTCCATGCCGAGCGTGCCGATGTATATGTGGGCGATGATCAGCGCCATCATCACCAGCGACAGGACCGCGTGCCAGAGCTGCAAATCCTGCATGCCCTGGACGGTGGCCGCGGTCTCGAACGGGAAGACCAGGCTGACGCCGGAATAGCTGATCATGCCGCCGACGATGATCACCGCGGCGAAGATGATCTTCTGCCCGGCATTGAACTTGTAGGCCGGCGGATGGTCGTGGCCGACCATGCCGCCGCCGCGCGCCAGCCAGGCGAGGTCGACCACGCGCGGGACGTTGTGGCGGATCCACATCACCAGCATGATCGCGATGCCGGCGATGAACACGAAGCCGACGTAGTCGTGCAGCACCTTGCCGGCCATGGTCAGCGCCGAGAACCCCTCCGCGCCCATGTAGGGCTTGAGCACGTAACGCCCGTACAGCATGTTCAGCCCCGACAGCGCGAGCAGGATGAAGCTGACCGCGGTGATCCAATGTACCAGTCGCTCGAAGCCGGCGAAGCGCAGCACCCGCCGCCCGGAGCGGCCGTGCTCGATGCGGATGCGGCCGCGCAACGCGAAGAACAGCGCCAGCAAGGCGACCGTGCCGAGCAGCAGCCATACCCCGTAGGTCGACACCGGGCCGTTGCGGATCGCCCGCCACGCCTGGCCACCCGACTGGACCAGCACGCCCGCCTTCTTGTCGGGGATCGAGACAGAGCCGGTGACGCCGCCGCGCACCGCCCGCCAGACCTCGACGTCGTTGTCCTGCCCGCCCGGCGGCGGCAGCAGCTGGACGTCCTTGCCCGCCGGCTGCTGCTGGGCGAGCGCGGGCGCACCGCCGGCGGCGACCGCCAGCGCCAGGGCCGCGATGCCGATCAGCTTGATCAGCGCGCCGCGCGTCGATGCCATCGGTCAGTCCACCTTCGCCGCCACGCCGCCGACCTCGACCAGGAACTCCGGCTTGGCCAGCGCCTTGACGATCATCAGCGTCGACGCCGGCCGGGCGTCGCCAAGAAACTTCGCCCGCACCTTGGCATAGGCCTCGAAATGGCCCTGGTCGACCAGCCAGTGGTTGACGTGGACCAGATGCTCGACCCCCATGCCCGCCGCGGCCAGCACCGCGACCACGTTGCGCCACGCCTGCTCGGCCTGGACCTCGAAGCCCTTGGACACGGTGCCGTCGGCGGCCATGCCGACCTCGCCGGCGACGTGCAGCCAGCGGGCGCCGGGCGCCACCTCGATGCCGTGGCTGTAGGTGCCGATCGGCGGCGCGACGGCGGTCGGGTTGTGGCGCTTGTTCACGGTTGCCTCCGGCACGAATGGTCGATCAGAAATCCTGGTTCTGCGCGCGCTGGCGCAAGGCGTCACGGGTCTCGGGGTCGAGCTCGGGCATCTCGGCGCCCTGATAGACTCCCGCCTGGTAGCCGAGCTTGCGGCCCTGTTCCTCATCGCGGCAGGCCAGCAACAAGAGCAGTGCGAGGACGATCGCGGCCGTCCGGCTGCCGGCGGTGCGCGTCATCGTCACCCGACCGCCGGCCTCAGGCGTCGTCGCCGGCGTAGGCCGTGCCCCAGCCCCAGGCGCCCGAGCCGAAGCCGCGCGCGATCACCCGCTCGCGGTAGATGTTGGATAGCGTGTCGCCGTCGCCGGCGAGCAGCGCCTTGGTCGAGCACATCTCGGCGCACAGCGGCAGCTTGCCTTCCGACAGCCGGTCGCGGCCGTACTCGTAGGCCGAGTCCTCGGGCCCGCCGGCGCAGAAGGTGCACTTGTCCATCTTGCCGCGGCTGCCGAAGTTGCCGGCCTGCGGATATTGCGGCGCCCCGAACGGGCAGGCGTAGAAGCAGTAGCCGCAGCCGATGCACAGGTCCTTGGAGTGCAGCACCACGCCGTCCTCGGTGGTGTAGAAGCAGTCAACGGGGCAGACCGCCTTGCACGGCGCGTCCGAGCAGTGCATGCAGGCGACCGAGATCGAGCGCTCGCCGGGCTGGCCGTCGTTGATGGTGACCACGCGCCGGCGGTTGATGCCCCACGGCACCTCGTGCTCGTTCTTGCACGCGGTGACGCAGGCGTTGCATTCGATACAGCGTTCGGCGTCGCACAGGAACTTCATTCTGGCCATGGTTCGGGCTCCTTCCTCCGCGCGCGCGTTACGCCGGGTAGATCCGGCACAGCGTGGCCTTGGTCTCCTGCATCGCCGTGACGCTGTCGTAACCGTAGGTCTGGGCGGTGTTGGACGCCTCGCCGAGCACGTAGGGGTCGCTGCCCGGCGGGTACTTGGCGCGCTGGTCCTCGCCCATCCAATGGCCGCCGAAGTGGAACGGCATGAACACCACGCCGCGGCCGACCCGCTCGGTGACCATGGCCATGACCTTGACCCGGCCGCCCTCCGGCCCCTCGACCCAGACGTCGTCGCCGTCCTTGAAGCCGGCGTTGTTGGCGTCGAACGGGTTGACCTCGGCGAACATGTGCTGCTGAAGCTCGGCGAGCCACGGGTTCGACCGCGACTCGTCGCCGCCGCCCTCGTACTCGACCAGCCGGCCCGAGGTCAGGATCAGCGGGTAGTCGGTCGCGAAGTCCTTGTCCTGAATCGACTTGTAGAGGAACGGCAGGCGAAAGAACACCTTGTCCTCGTAGGTCGGGTAGTCGGCGACCAGGTCGCGCCGGTTGCTGTACAGCGGCTCGCGGTGGACCGGCACCGGATCGGGGAAGGTCCACACCACGCAGCGCGCCTTGGCGTTGCCGAACGGGGCGCAGCCGTGCTTGATCGCGACCCGCTGGATGCCGCCGGACAGGTCGGTCTTCCAGTTGGCGGCATCGCCGCCGACCCGCTCGACGGCGGCGCGCTCGTCGGCGGTCAGGTCCGCGTCCCAGCCGAGCTTCCTGAGCATCTCCATGGTGAACTCGGGATAGCCGTCCTCGATCTCCGAGCCCGCCGAGTACGAGCCCTCGGCGAGCAGGTTCTCGCCGTCGCGCTCGACCCCGAAGCGGGCGCGGAAGGTGAGCCCGCCCTCGGCCACCGTCTTAGACGTGTCGTACAGGATCGGCGTGCCCGGATGCTTCATCTCGGGCGGGCCCCAGGCCGGCCACGGCAGGCCGTAATAGTCGCCGTCGCACGGCCCGCCCACCGCCTGCAACGTGGTCTTGTCGAAGGTGTGCTGGTTGGCCATGTGCAGGCGCAGCCGCTCGGGCGACTGGCCGGTGTAGCCGATCGTCCACATGCCGCGGTTGAACTCGCGCGTGATGTCCTCGATCAGCGGCTCGTTGCCGTCGACCTGGATGTGCTTGAACATCTCCTCGGCGAAGCCGAACTTGGCGGCGAAGCGGTACATGATCTCCTGGTCGGTGCGCGACTCGAACAAGGGATCCACCACCTTCTCGCGCCATTGCAGCGAGCGGTTGGACGCGGTCACCGAGCCGTAGGTCTCGAACTGGGTCGCCGCCGGCAACAGGTAGACGCCGTCGGTGCGGTCCTGCATGACCGCGGTCATGGTCGGGTAGGGATCGATCACGACCAAGGTGTCGAGCATCTCCATCGCCTGCTTCATGTCCGGCAGGCGGGTCTGCGAGTTGGGCGCGTGGCCCCAGAAGATCATCGCCTGGAGCGGCGCCGGCTGCGCGACGTTGGCGCCCTCGAGCACGCCGTCGAACCAGCGCGACACCGGCATGCCGGCGGTCTCCATCAGCTCCTGGCTGGCGAAGCGGCTCTTGAGGGACTCGTAGTCGACATCCCACACCCGCGCCCAGTGCTTCCAGGCGCCTTCCGCCAGGCCGTAATAGCCGGGCAGCGAGTCGCACACCACGCCGAAATCGGTCGCGCCCTGGACGTTGTCGTGGCCGCGGAAGATGTTGGTGCCGCCGCCCGAGACGCCCATGTTGCCGAGCGCGAGCTGGAGGATGCAGTAGGCGCGGGTGTTGTTGTTGCCGACGGTGTGCTGGGTGCCGCCCATGCACCAGACCACCGTGCCCGGGCGGTTGTTGGCGAGCAGCGCCGCCACCCGCTTGACCTGCGAGCCCGGCACGCCGGTCACGCGTTCGACCTCCTGGGGCGTCCACTTGGCGACCTCGGCGCGCACCTGGTCCATGCCCCAGACGCGCTGGCGGATGAACTGCTGGTCCTCCCAGCCGTTGCCGAAGATGTGCCACAACAGGCCCCACACCAGCGGCACGTCGGTGCCGGGGCGCAGGCGGACATACTCGTCGGCGTGCGCCGCGGTGCGCGTGAAGCGCGGGTCGCAGACGATCACCTTGGCGCCGTTCTGCTCCTTGCCCTTGAGGATGTGCAGCAGCGACACCGGATGCGCCTCGGCCGGGTTGCCGCCGATGAACAAGATCGCGCGCGAGCGGTGGATGTCGTTGTAGCTGTTGGTCATGGCGCCGTAGCCCCAGGTGTTGGCGACGCCGGCGACCGTGGTCGAGTGGCAGATGCGCGCCTGGTGGTCGAGGTTGTTCGAGCCCCAGAACGCCGCGAACTTGCGGAACAGGTAAGCCTGCTCGTTCGAGTGCTTGGCCGAGCCCAGCCAGTACACCGAGTCCGGGCCGGCGTGGTCGCGGATCTTGAGCAGCCGGTCGCCGATCTCCTCGATCGCCTGGTCCCAGCCGATCCGTGTCCACGCGCCGCCGTCCTTCTTCATCGGGTATTTGAGCCGCCGTTCGCCGTGGGCGTGCTCGCGCACGCTGGCGCCCTTGGCGCAGTGGGCGCCGAGGTTGAACGGGCTGTCGAAGGACGGCTCCTGGCCGGTCCAGACTCCGTTCTCGACCTCGGCGGTGACCGTGCAACCGACCGAGCAGTGGGTACACACCGTCTTGACGATGGTGGCCTCGCCGCCCGCCTCGGCCGCGGCCTGGGACTTCGTGACCCGGGTCAGCGGCAGGCCGCCGGCAAGCGCCGCGGCGCCGCCGGCGGCGATGCCCGAGGCCTTGAGGAACGCGCGCCGGTCGACGGTCGCGGCGCCGTGGCCCGTGCGCACGGTGCTGCGCGAGCCGCCCTCGGCGGCCTCGGAACGTCGCTTGATGAGCATGGCTCGCTCCCCTGAGGCTCGATCAGAACCGCGCCAGCCGGTAGGCCCGGCGCACGTGCTCGGTCTCGCGGTAACGGCTGCGCCCGGCCGCGGGCTCGGCGGCCGCCTCGGCCGGCGCGGTGCCGCCGGCAAGCACCGCGGTCACCACCCCCGCCGCAGTGCCGCCGGTCGCGGTCTTGAGGAAATCGCGCCGGTGAAGGCCGTCCTGCCCGCGCGTCCGCTTGCCATCGCTGCGCATCGTCAATCCCCGTTCCAATGCGGCGAGAATACTAAAAAATCTCAGCCGCTTATTTCAAACGCCTCAGATTCCAGCTTGATGATCACGCGGCCCAGCCGGGCGACGTGGCGATAGAACGCGGCCGACTGCGCGCTCTCCAGGTCGGCGAAGAAGCGGTCGGCCCAGGGCGCAAGGTGGGAATCGAAGAACCGGCGCTGGCGGTCGAGCGGCACCGGCGCATCAAGGCTGCCGTCGATCAGTGCCGCCATCACCTCGCACAGGCCGGCGATACCGTCCTCGGGCTCGTACACGCCCTCCGCCCGCGCCAAGCCGAGCGCGCTGAGGTCGGCGCGCAGCCGCGCGAGCGGGCGCTCGTGCAGGAACCCGGTCAGGTAGTACGACCCGTAGGGGACCAGCTCGCCTTCGCCGATGCCGATGAACAGGTCGGTGAACTCGCGCTCGAGCGCCTTCGGCTCGGCCTTGCGCGCCGCCGCGGCGAGCGCTTCGGCCGCCGCGCCGAGCGGCGTCGGGCCGGCGGAAAGCGTGCCGATCAGGTCGAGCACATCCCGGCCGGGCGGGCTGCCGAGCAAGGTCGCGAGCAGCCGATACCAGCCGGCCCGGGCAAGCTCCTCAGCGGCCGGCCTAAGCTGTGCGCCAGTCTTCTGGCTTGCGACCAGTTGGTTTGCCTGCAACGGCGCCGCCTCCCACCCACGTCTTATATGTGCCGCCTGCGATGTGGCCGCGGCGACACGATTATGGGCCACGTCTCGGGTGGCGACGACGATTGTGGCCCAGTGCCGCGGGCCGGTCAACTGGACCCCAATCGGCGCCTACGCCGGCTTGTCCGAGGTCGGCGCCTGCGCGGCCTCCTGCGTCGCCGGAGGCTCGTCGCCGGACCCGGCATTTGCGGCCGGGGCTGGCGCGCGGGCCGCGCCGTCGCCGGCGAGCCTGCGGGCCAGCCCCTTGCCGACCTCGAATACCGTGCGGACCAGCTTTCCCGCGCCGAGGCTACGGTAGTCGTCCTCGTAGTCGTTAAGGCCGTCGAGGTTGGCGAGGGTCGGCGAGCTCCGCCACAGCTTGCGCAGCGCCTGGCGCCTGAGCTCGACCGGCACCTCGCGGGCGAGGAACCCGGTGTAGTCGGACTCGGCGCCGAGCTCGTCGATCGGCGGCAGCTTGGCGAGCGG
>DASWHU010000126.1:0-8723 GCA_036398035.1 Alphaproteobacteria bacterium
TCGAACCCACGACCCCAGGATTAGGAATCCTGTGCTCTATCCGGCTGAGCTACGGGCGCGCCGGGCGCCCTTCTTAGCATGGCGCGGATGCGCCTGCGAGCCTGGCCGGTGGGATCGCCGCCGGCGCGCGCCCGGGCGTCCTTGTTCGAGGCCGGCTTCCTCGTATATGAAGCTTCCATGACCTTGCCGCTCGTGAGTCCGCGCGCCGACGCCGGGCCGCTGACCAAGACCCGGGCCTTCCGCGCGCTCCTCGCCTCGCCCGAGCTCGAGTTCCTGTGCGAGGCGCATAACGGCTTGAGCGCGCGCATCGCCGAGGAGGCGGGCTTCAAGGGCCTGTGGGCGTCGGGGCTCGCGATCTCGGCCGCGCTCGGCGTGCGCGACAGCAACGAGGCGAGCTGGACCCAGGTGCTCGAGGTGGTCGAGTTCATGGCCGACGCCACCTCCGTGCCGATCATGCTCGACGGCGACACCGGCTACGGCAACTTCAACAACATGCGGCGCTTGGTGCGCAAGCTCGAGCGGCGCGGCGTCGCCGCGGTGTGCATCGAGGACAAGCTGTTCCCCAAGACCAACAGCTTCCTGGCCGGCGAGGCCCAGGCGCTGGCCGACATCGGCGAGTTCTGCGGCAAGATCCGCGCCGGCAAGGAGGCGCGCGAGGACCCCGACTTCGCGATCGTCGCGCGCTGCGAGGCGTTCATCGCCGGCTGGGGGCTGGACGAGGCGCTGCGCCGCGCCGAGGCCTACCATGCCGCCGGCGCCGACGCGATCCTGATCCACAGCGCCAAGCGCACCGCCGAGGAGGTGCTCGCGTTCCTGGACGCCTGGGACGGGCGCGCGCCGGTGGTGCTGGTGCCGACCAGGTACTACACCACGCCGACCGAGGCGTTCCGCGCCCACGGCGCCTCGCTGGTGATCTGGGCCAACCACCTGGTGCGCGCCGCGATCACCGCCATGCAGCACGCGGCCGAGGCGATCCACGCCGACCAGAACCTGCTCGCGGTCGAGGACGCCATCGCCCCGGTCGCCGAGGTGTTCCGCCTGCAGGGCGCCGACGAGCTCGACCGGGCCGAGAAGGTCTACCTGCCGCAGGCGCCGGCGGCGCGCGCGGTGGTGCTGGCGGCGGCGCGCGGCAGCGAGCTGGGCGCGCTCACCGAAGCGCTGCCCAAGGCGATGCTGCCGGTCGCCGACCAGCCGCTGCTCGCCCACATCGCCGCCGCCTATCGGCGCGCCGGCATCAAGGACATCACCGTGGTGCGCGGCTTCGCCAAGGACCGGGTGGCGCTGACGGGCCTCGCCTTCGTCGACAACGACGCCTTCGCGGACACCCAGGAGCTCGCCTCGCTCGCCTGCGCGCTGGACGCGCGCGCCGATGCCGGCGCGCTGGTGGTCTCGTACGGCGACGTGCTGTTCCGCCGCCATTTGCTGGACATGCTCGACGACGCGCTCGCGGTGCCGGGCGGCGGCGAAGCGCTGGCCGCGATCGTGGTCGACACCAACTGGCGCCAGAGCCGCAACCGCGGCGCCGACCGCCACCCGGACTACGTCCGCTGCAGCCGCGCCTTCGGGCGCGCGGCCTATTCGGGCCCGGTGTGGCTCGAGGAGATGGGCGAGCGCCCGGGCGCGCGCACCGACGGCGAGTGGATGGGCCTGGTCCGGTTCACGCCCGCGGGCACGGCCGCGCTCAGGGCCGCGGTCGCCGACTGGCGCGCGCGTGATGCTGCCGGCTTCGCCGCCGCCGGCATGAGCGAGCTGCTGACCCGCATGGCCGCGGCCGGCGGGCGCATCCTGGTGGTCTACACCACCGGCCACTGGCTCGACATCGACCACGTCGACGACCTGGTGCTCGCCGGGAGCTTCGTTTGATCACCGCGCCGGGCTTCGTCGGCGCCGCGCGTGCGCGCGGCTTCGGCGTCTACAGCGGCGTTCCGTGCTCCTACCTGACCCCGTTGATCAACCACGTCATCGGCGCGCGCGAGCTCAGCTACGTGGCGGCGGCGAACGAGGGCGACGCGGTCGCGGTCGCCGCCGGCGCCAGCCTCGGCGGCCGGCGCGGCGTCGCCATGTTCCAGAACTCGGGCCTCGGCAACGCGGTCAGCCCGCTCACCTCGCTCACCTGGACCTTCCGCGTGCCGATCCTGGTCATCGTCACCTGGCGCGGCGAGCCCGGCGGCGCCGCCGACGAGCCGCAGCACGAGCTGATGGGCCGGATCACGCCGGCCCAGCTCGAGCTGATGGAGATTCCCTGGCGCCGGTTCCCCACCGAGGACGGCGACATCGCGTCCGCGCTCGATGCCGCCGAGGCGCACATGGCGCGCGCCGGGCGGCCGTTCGCGCTGGTCTTATCCAAGGGATCGGTGGCGCCGTTCCCGCTCGCCGCCCCAGCGCCGCCCCCGCGCGCCCCGGCGCCGGCGCTGCCGCCGCCGGCCGCGGGCCCGCCCCGGCCCACCCGCAACGACGTGCTGGCGGCGCTGCAGCGCGCCTCGGCGCCCGGCGACGTGCTGATTGCCACCACCGGTTACACCGGGCGCGAGCTCTACGCCCTCGACGACCGGGCCAACCAGCTCTACATGGTGGGCTCGATGGGCTGCGCCTCGAGCCTGGCGCTCGGCGTGGCGCTGGCGCGGCCGGATCGGCGCGTGATCGCGATCGACGGCGACGGCGCGGTGCTGATGCGCCTCGGGGCGCTGTCGACCATCGGCGCGGTGGCGGCGCCCAACCTGGTCCACGTGGTGATCGACAATGCCATGCATGAATCGACCGGCGGCCAGGCGACGGTGACCGCGACCACCGATCTGTGCGCGGTCGCCGCCGCCTGCGGCTATGCCCGCCTCGCCCGCCCGGCCGCGAGCGAGGAGCTGGCGGCACTGCTCGCCGAGCCGGCGCCGGGGCCGCTGTTCGTGCACATGCGCGTCCGCCCCGGGGTGCCCGACGGCCTGCCGCGGCCGCGCATCGCCCCGGCCGAGGTGGCGGCGAGGCTCGCCCGGCACATCGCCGCCGTGCCGGTGCGGCCGGCGACGTGAGCGCGGACCTGGGCGGCCTCGGCCGCCGTCTCGACCGCGCCGCCGGCGCGGTGATCGAGGCCTGCCTGCGCGCACCGCTGTTGGTCGTCGCCGTCGCGCTCGTGCTCGCCGCCGCCGCGCTCGCCGCCGCCTATCATGGCCTGCCGATCAACACCTCGACCTCGGACATGATCTCCGACGAGACGCCGGTCATGCGCACCATGGACGCGCTGAAGGCGCGCTTCCCGGGGCGCAGCGACAACATCGTGGTACTGATCGAGGCCGACACCCCGGACCAGGCGCGCGACGCCGCGGAGGCGCTGGTCGAGCGGCTGACGGCGCGCGCCGACCTGTTCGATCAGGTGTTCAGCCCGGGCATCGGCCCGTTCTTCGACCGCAACGGGCTCCTTTACCTCGACCGCGACGAGCTGTTGGAGGTGCTCGACGGCATCGCCGACTCCTCGCCCCTGATCCAGCGCCTGCGCGACGACACCACCTTGCGCGGGCTGTTCGCGGTGGTGGGCCTGGCGAGCGAGGACGCCCTCGGCGACGCCGAGGCCGCCGACAACCTCGACTGGCTGTACGGGCGCATCGCGCGCGTCGCCGAGGCGCGCCTGGACGGCGCGCCGGCGCTGTTGTCGTGGCAGGAGATCATGTTCGGGCGCGAGGCCGAGCCCGAGGACCTGCGCACCACCGTGATCGTGCGCCCGGCCCGGATCGACTACGGCACGCTGCTGCCCGGGGCGGACGCGATCGGCGAGCTCCGCGGCATCGTGCGCGAGGCGGGCCTGACGCCCGCGGCGGGCGTGCGCGTATCCTTGACCGGCGGGCCGGCGCTCGAGCTCGACGAGCTCGCCACCGTCCAGCGCGGCATCGCCTTAACCGGTGTGCTGTCGCTGGTGCTGGTGGTGGCGATCCTGTGGGCCGGCCTGCGCTCGGCGCGCATGGTTGCGGCGACCCTGGCCACCTTGGTGATCGGCCTGATCTGGACCGCCGGCTTCGCGGCGCTCGCGGTCGGGCATCTGAACCTGATCTCGGTCGCGTTCGCGGTGCTGTTCGTGAGTCTCGGCGTCGACTTCATGATCCACCTCGCGCTCAGGGTCCAGGAGGCCGCCGCCGGTGCCGTTCCCGACCGGATCTCGGTCGCCGCCGGGACGCGCGCGGTGGCGAGCTCGCTCGGCTTGTGCGCGCTGACCACCGCGGTCGGCTTCTACGCCTTCCTGCCGACCGCCTATCGCGGCGTCGCCGAGCTCGGCGTGATCGCCGGCACCGGCATGATCGTCGCGCTGCTCGCCAGCCTCACCGTGCTGCCGGCGCTGCTGGTGCTGTGGCCGGCCAAGGTGCCGGCGCGCAGGGCCGTGGCGCCGCCGGCCGTGCGCCTGCCGCGGGTCTCGGCACCGGCGGTGCGCGGCGGCGCGCTGGCGGGGCTGGTGCTGGCGCTGGCCGCCCTGCCGTGGCTCAGCTTCGATGCCAACCCGCTCAACCTGCAGGACCCCGAGGCCGAGTCGGTGCGCGCGGTGCGCCACCTGATGGCCGAGGGCGAGCGCGACCTGTGGGCGGGGGCGAGCCTGGCCGCCGACGCCGGCGAGGCTGAGCGCCTGGCGGCCGCGTTCGATGCGCTCGGCGAGGTCGACCGGGCGGTGTGGCTCGGCGACCTGGTGCCGCCCGACCAGGACCAGCGGCTCGACGTGATCCAGGACATCGCCTTCGCCGCCGAGCCGGACCCGTTCGCGACCCCCTACCCGGCGCCAAGCGCGGACGAGCAGCGGGCGGCGGTGGCGGCGCTCGCCGGCGCGCTCGGCAAGCTCGGCGCGAGCCTGCCGCTCGGCGACGGCGGCCGGGCGCTCGGCCGCGCCCTCGCCCGTCTCGAGGCGGCGCCCGACGCGGCGATCGCCGGGGTCGATGCGGGCCTGGTCGGCGCCTTGCCGGCGCGGCTGCAGGCGCTCGACGACGCGCTCGGCGCCGAGCCGTTCGGCGTCGACGACCTGCCCGAGGCGCTGCGCTCGCGCTATCGCGGCACCGACGGCAGCTTGCGCGTCGATGTTTACCCGGCCGAGGACGTGATCGCGGACAACGGCGCGCTCGCCCGCTTCGTCGCCGCGCTGCGCAGCGTCGATCCGGCGGTCACCGACGACCCGGTGATCGTGTTCGAGGCCGGCCGGGTGGTGGTCGCCTCGTTCGTCCAGGCGCTGGCCTCGGCGCTGGTGCTGATCTTGCTGCTGTTGTACGTCCTGTTCCGGCGGCTGGTCGATGTCCTGGTGGTGCTGGCGCCGCTCGTGCTGGCGGGTGCGATCACCGGCGCGGCGACGGTCGTGCTGGGCATGTCGTTCAACTTCGCCAACGTCATCGTTCTGCCGCTTTTGCTGGGTATCGGGGTCGACAGCGGTATCCACATGGTGCATCGCTATCGCATGGAGCCGGATCGGCCGGTGTGGCGGACCTCGACCGCGCGCGCGGTGGTGTTCAGCGCGCTGACCACGATCGCCGGCTTCGGCAGCCTGGCATTGTCACCGCATCCCGGCGCCGCCAGCATGGGCGCGCTGCTGCTGATCGGCGTGGTGATCACGGTCGGCTGCACGCTTGGCGTGCTGCCGGCGCTGCTGCCGTTCACCCGCCCGGCGGGCAGGGCGGGGTGAAGCGGCTGATCGCCGTGCTCGGCCTCGCCGGGCTCGCGCTCGCCACCGGACTGATCGTCTGGCAGGGCGCAGGCGCGGTCGGCTCGGCCGTGCTCGCCGCCGGCTGGGGCCTGGCGATCGTGATCGCGGTCGAGATCCTGCCGCTCGGCATCGACGCCCTCGCCTGGCGCACGCTGATCCCCGCGGGCGTGCGCCCGGGCGTCGGCGTCGCGCTGTGGGCGCGCTGGATCCGCCAATCGGTCGGCCAACTGCTGCCGGTCGCCCAGGTCGGCGGCGACGTGGTCGGCGCGCGCATGCTGTATCTGCGCGGCGTGCCCGGCGAGGTCGCCGGGGCAACCGTGGTGGTCGACCTGACGCTCGGCGCGGCGACCCAGCTCGTCTACGCGCTCACCGGGCTTGCGCTGCTGTGGGCGCGCCCGGGCGGCGACGGCGTGGCGGCCGGGGTGCTGATCGGCGGCGGCGTGCTGGTGCTCGGCCTCGCCGGCTTCGTGATCGCGCAGCGCAACGGCCTGTTCCGATTCCTCGCCCGCCGCCTGCACGCGGTCTCGGGCGGCCTGCTGGCGCTGGTCGGAAGCGCCGAGCGGCTCGACCACGCCGTGCGCGCGGTCTACGCGCGGCCCTGGGACCTGGCGCGCAACGCCGCCCTGCAGCTTCTCTCGTGGACCACCGGCACGCTCGAGGTATGGCTGGCGCTGCGCTTCATCGGCCACCCGGTGGGGCTGGTCGAGGCCTACATCCTGCAGAGCCTGACGCGGATGGTGCGCAGCGCCGCGTTCCCGGTGCCGGGCGGGCTCGGCGTCCAGGAGGCCGGGCTGATGGTGCTCGCCGGCCTGCTCGGCCTCAACCCCGAGATCGGCCTGGCGCTGTCGCTGATCAAGCGCGTGCGCGAGCTGGTGCTCGGCGTGCCGGGCCTGATCGCCTGGCAGGCGGCCGAGGGCAATCATCTGCTGCGCCGGCGGCGCCGGCTCGCGGCGGAGGCGCCCGAGCAGGGGGCGTCGTAGCCGGGTGCGCGCGATCCTGTTCGCCGCCGGCGTCGGCCGCCGCCTGGCGGCGGTCGCCGACGGCCTGCCCAAGGCCTTGCTCCGTCTCGGCGGCGCGAGCCTGCTCGAGCGGCACCTGCGCATCCTCGCGCATTGCGGCATCGGCGAGGTGGTGGTGGTCACCGGCTTCGGCGCCGAGGCGGTCGCCGGCGAGGTCGCCCGGCTCGATACCGGCGCTTCGGTGCGCCTGGTCCACAACCCTGACTACCGGGCCGGCAGCATCCTCAGCCAATGGGCGGCGCGCGCGACGCTCGCCGCCGGCGAGGCAGTGCTGCTGATGGACGCGGACGTGCTCTACGACCAGCGCCTGATGGCGCGCCTGATCGGCTCCGGCCATGACGACTGCTTCCTGCTCGACCGCGACATCGTGCCCGGCGAGGAGCCGGTCAAGCTGTGCGTGCGCGCGGGCCAGCTGGTCGACTTCCGCAAGCGGCCGAGCGAGCCGCACGACTGGCACGGCGAGTCGGTCGGCTTCTTCAAGCTCGGCCCGGGCACCGCGCGCGAGCTGGTCGAGGCCACCCAGCGCTACGTCGAGGCCGGACGCACCGAGGAGTATTACGACGAGGCGTTGCGCGACCTGCTGGTGGCCGGCCCGCCGGGCCGGTTCGGCTTCGAGGACGTCACCGGCCTGCCCTGGATCGAGATCGACGTCCCCGACGACCTGGACCGCGCCGAGCGCGAGGTGCTGCCGCGGCTGGAGCCGCTGCCGCCGCGGCCCGAGGCCGGGCGATGAGCCACGACACCTGGGCGCACCGCATGATCGCGCCGGCGGTCCGGCCGCTGGCGCGCACCCCGGTCACCCCCAACCAGCTGACCGCGGTCCGGCTGGCGTTCGGCATCGCCGCGGCGGGCGCCTTCGCCGCCGGCGGCCCGGTCTGGCCGCAGGCGGGCAGCGCGCTGTGGCTCGCCTCGATGCTGTTCGACCGCGCCGACGGCATCCTCGCCCGGCTGACCGGCAAGACCAGCGCCTGGGGGCACAAGTTCGACCTGTTCGCCGATTTCACCAGCACCACGCTGGTGTTCGCCGGCATCGGCATCGGCCTGCGCGGCGGCACGCTCGGGCCGTGGGCGCCGGCGCTGGGCGCGGTGGCGGGGCTGTCGGTGGCGGCGATCTTCGCCCTGGTCTACCGCATCCAAGGCCTGCTGCCCGCCGGTCGCAGCGCGGTGCCGAGCGCGGCCGGGTTCGACGCCGACGACGTGCTGTTCGTGGTGGCGCCGGTCGCCTGGCTCGGCTGGCTGCAGCCGTTCCTGGTCACGGCCGCGGTCGGCGCGCCGTTGGCCGCGGCGCTGGCGCTGGCGACACTCGCCCAGCTGCGCCGGGCTCAGCGGTCGAACACCGTGGTCGGCAACGAGTAGTTGAGGATCAGGAACTCCTCGCCGGGATTGTCGTCGTACAGGCCGGCGTTCGACAGGTGGCCGAACTGCAGGCCGAGCCTGGAGCTGTCGTCGAACCGGTAGGCGAGCTCGACCGCCGAGCGGAACTCGACCGCCCCGCCCAGGTCCTTGCCGTTGCCCTCGCCGTAGCCGCCGGCCCCGATGCTCGGGCTCAGCACCAGGCGGCGGCCGAAGTAGATGTCGGTGAAGATGCCGGCATAGGCGTAGAAGCCGGCGTCGTCGGTGACGAACAGGCCGAGCTGCGGGCGGAAGACCCACAGCCGGGTGTTGAGCCTCACCTGGAGGTCGAGCTCGGCCGCGGCCATGTCGTCGTCGAAGTCGAAGGCGCCGGCGCCGACGGTGATGAAATCGGGCTCGCCATAGCGCTCCTCGGCGGCGGCGCCGCCGGCGCAGACAATTGGCGCCGCGATCACCATCATTCCCAGGGCAAGGCGATGCCTGAGGCCGCGCGCGGTCGGTGCCGTTGGTGTCATCCCCTGTCCTTCATCCCCGTGGTCCCGGCGCGCCCGTCCCGTGGTCGCGCAGGCGGTCCATGATCTCGACCAGCTTGGCGCGGATGCCCGGCTCCATCGACGAGTGGCCGGCGTCCTGGACCACGTGGAGCTCCGCTTCGGGCCACGCCCGCACCAGGTCGCACGCGGTCTCGATCGGGC
>DASWHU010000127.1:0-6768 GCA_036398035.1 Alphaproteobacteria bacterium
ACAGCCAAGCGGTGGGCCGGTCGGTCCATGCCGGTAACATGCTCCCGAAAGCGTCCATTGTCCAGATGGGGTCCCGGGATCGCGCTCCTCCGTTGCCACGGGCTGCGCTCGGTGCTAGCGTCCGCGCCGCTTTCGCCACAACCCCGGCCCTGTCCCCGACGAACATGAAGATCAACGGCAACGCCGTGCGCCCCGGCATGGTGATCGAGCACAAGGGCGCGCTCTGGCGGGTGGTCAAGACCCAGGCGACGCAGCCCGGCAAGGGCGGCGCCTACAACCAGGTCGAGCTCAGGAACCTGCGCGACGGCTCCAAGCTGAACGAGCGCTTCCGCGCCGCCGAGGATGTCGAGCGCGCCTATCTCGAGCAGAAGAGGTATCAGTACCTGTATGCCGACGACCACCTGCTGACCTTGATGGATACGGATACATTCGAGCAGATCATGGTCGATGTCGACCTGGTCGAGGCGGGCCGCGACTTCCTGCAGGAGGGGATGGAGGTCGAGGTCGAGGCGTTCGAGGGCGACGTGATCTCCGTGCACCTGCCGGATACCGTGGTGATGACGGTGACCGCGACCGAGCCGGTGGTCAGGGGCCAGACCGCGGCCTCGAGCTTCAAGCCGGCGGTGCTGGAAAACGGCGTGCGGATCATGGTGCCGCCCCACATCGAGACCGGCACCCGGGTGGTGGTCAACACCGCCGAAGGCACCTACGCCGAACGCGCCAAGGAGTGACCGCGTGACTGAGCGTCTGGTCCATGCGGGGCGGGTGGCCAACCGGTCCGCGGTGGTCAATGTCATGGTCGGGGCCGCGAGCCGGGCGGCGCGCGGGCTCAATCGCGATTTCGGCGAGGTGCAGAACCTGCAGGTGAGCGAGCGCGGCCCGGACGCCTTCGCCGCCGCCGCGGTCGCCCGGGCGGGCGAGGTGCTGGCGGCGGAGCTGCGCCGCGCGCGCCGCGGCTTCGCCTATCTCGCGGGCGGGCGCAGCGGCGGCAACGGCGCCGGCCAGGCGCGCGATTCCTGGCTGGTCGAGGCGCTCGACGGCGCCGACAACTATCGCCACGGCCTGCCGTGGTTCGCGATCGTGATCGCCGCCCGCGAGGGCGGCACGATCACCGCCGCGGTGATCTACGAGCCGCTGCGCGACGAGCTGTTCTGGGCCGAGCGCGGGCGCGGCGCCTACGTCAATAACCAGCGGCTCAGGGTCTCCGCGCGCGCGACGCTCGCCTCGGCACTGGTCGCGACGTGTATCACCGGGGGCGACGACGCCGAGTCCGCGGGCCTGCGCGTTGCGGCGGCCGGCCGGGTTGCCGGGCTGCGCGAGACCGGCGCGCCGGCGCTCGACCTGGCCGCCGTCGCCGCCGGGCGCTTCGACGGCTTCTGGGGCGCGGGCTTGTCGCCGGCGACCGCCGAGGCGGGCGCGCTGCTGGTGCGCGAGGCCGGCGGCCTGGTCGAGGAACGCGGCGAGGCTGCCGGCGCGCGGCGCACGCTGCTCGCCGCCAACCCGCGCCTCGCCGCCGCGCTCGGCGCCATGTTTGGCGCGTCCGACGATGCCGGGCACGGTTGAGAGCGAGGCCGCTAATGCTGTTGTTCACGAGGGCGCGGCTGGCTATTGTGCTCGGCGCTGATTTCGGCGCTGGGTGGTGCCGCTGCGGGCGCGGACGAAAGGATTGGACGACGGCGACAGGACCATGGTGACGGGCAGCCGGCGGCAGACGGCCGGCGCGCGCCGCGCGTGCGTGATCGCCTGCGCAGCGGCAGGGCTCTGCCTTGCCGGCGCGGCGCGGGCGCAGGAGACGGTGGTGGTCGGCGCCGGCCTGCCGTCGGTCGAGGTCAACGAGGCCGCACTGTACGGGCTCGGCCCGGGTGCCGGCGGGCCGGAGGCCCGGATGGTTGGGGTCGGCCCCGACGGCCTGCCGGTCTACGACCCGGGGCTCGGCGCGCCGCGCTCGCGGATGCTCGGCATGGGCCCGCCGGCGACGCGATCGGTGCCGAACGCGGAGTCCGCGATCGAGCTGCGCCCGCCGTCGCGCGCGGCAGCCGCCGCGGCGCCGCCGCCACCGCCGGTCGCGGCGGCCCCGTTGCGCCCGTCGCCGCCACCGGCGCCCGCCAAGGCCGCACTGCCGCCGGCGCCGGAGCCGGCCGCCGCCGGCGGGGCACCGACCCCGCCCGCGCCGCCGCCGGTGCCCGAGCCCGCCGCCGGCACCAAGGCCGCCGCGGCCCCGCCGCCCTTGCCGCCGGCGCCGGAGATGGCCAAGCCCGCGCCGCCGCCGAAACCGCAACCCGCGCCCGAGATGGCGAAGGCGCCGGCACGGCCGGAACCGGAAACGGCCGTGGCTGCAGCGCCGCCGCCGCCGCAACCGCCGCCGGCAGCCGCGCGCCCGGCCCCGGCCGCAACTCCGCCGCCGACCGCAGCGCCGCCGCCGCCCGCGCCCGCGCCGAAGGCGCCCGAGCCCGCTGAGCAAACGATGGCCGCGCTGCCTCCGGCCGAGACGACGCCGGCCGAGCCCCCGGCCAGCGCCGGTGTCGGCGTCGCCGGCGAGACGGTCATGGTCCCGTTCGGGCCGGGCGCGGCCGAGCTTCCGGACGACTCGCGGCCGGCGCTCGATTCCGTGGTTTCCCAGCTTGCCGCGGACTCGGCGATCAGGCTGCAGCTCAAGGCCTACGCCTCGGCGGAGGACACGGCGGCGAGCGCCGCCCGCAGGCTGTCGCTGTCGCGGGCGCTCGCGGTCCGCTCCTACCTGATCGACGCCGGGGTCAGCTCGACGCGCATCGACGTGCGCGCGCTCGGGTCTAAATACGAAAGCGGCCCGCCCGACCGAGTGGACGTCATTACCGTTCGCTAGGTGCGGGCGCCGGCGCTGGCGCCGAGCGCCGGACATGCCCACATGCGCGGGGGTGCTTGGGCTGGCAGCGTTGCGGGAGGCCGGCAGGCGCGAAGGGATGACACTTAGATGACCAGGCCGAGGCGCTTCCTGTTTCGCATGACGGTGTTCCTGCTGCTCACCGTCGCGATCGTGGTGGTGCTGCTCGAGCAGCTGACCCACGCGTTCTCGGCCAACCCGCCGCTGAACGGCCTGATCCTCGGCGTGCTCTTGCTGGGCATCGCCTACAGCTTCCGCCAGGTGCTCGGGCTCAGCCCGGAGCTGCGCTGGATCGAGGGCTTCCGCGCCAGCAAGGCCGCGGTCTCGACCCAGCCCGCGCCCAGGCTGCTGGCGCCGATGGCGAAGATGCTCGCCGACCGCCAGGGCAAGATGATGCTGTCGACGATGGCGACGCGCTCGCTGCTCGACAGCATTGCCGCGCGGCTCGACGAGTCGCGCGACATCTCGCGCTACATGATCGGGCTGCTGATCTTCCTCGGCCTGCTCGGCACCTTCTGGGGCCTGCTGGACACCGTCGGCTCGGTCAGCACGGTGATCAAGAGCCTGGCGATCGCCGACGAGGACATCGTCAGCACCTTCACCGCGCTCAAGGCGGGGCTCGACGAGCCGCTGCGCGGCATGGGCACCGCGTTCTCCTCGTCGCTGTTCGGCCTGTCCGGATCGCTGGTGCTCGGTTTCCTCGACCTGCAGTCGGGCCAGGCGCAGAACCAGTTCTACAACGACCTCGAGGAATGGCTGTCGAGCGTCACCCGGCTGTCGAGCGGCGCCGGCATCGCCGAGGGCGACCAGTCGGTGCCGGTCTACGTCCAGGCGCTGCTCGAGCAGACCGCGGACTCGCTCGAAGGCCTGCAGCGCACGCTGTCGCGCGGCGAGGAGGACCGCCAGCGCGCCACCGGCAACATCATGCAGCTGACCGAGCGGCTGGCGACGCTGACCGACCAGATGCGCGCCGAGCAGGACCTGATGGTCAAGCTGGTCGAGAGCCAGATGGACATGAAGCCGGTGCTCGAGCGGCTGTCGGAAGCGAGCGAGCGGGATACCGGCATCGACGAGGCGACCCGCGGCCACATCCGCAACCTCGACGTCTACATGATGCGCCTGCTCGAGGAGACCGTGAACGGGCGCAGCGAGCTCGCCTCGGAGATTCGCAGCGAGATCAAGCTGCTCGCCCGCACCATCGCCGCCAGCGCCGGGGCCGCGGCTGCGCGCGCGGGCGCCCAGCGCCAGCCCGCCGCGGCGCCGGCACCGGCGGGCGGCACCGCGCCGAGACCCGCGGCCGCGCCGCAGCCCGCATCGGCGCCGCAGCCGGCGGCGCCGTCCGCGGCCGAGTCGCCCGCGTCCGGTGGGCCCAGGCTTTCGGTGCGCCCGACCCCGACCACCATCCGGCGCGGCGGCGCCGGCGGCGGCGACTCGTGAGCGGGGCTCGCGCACCGTCGGGAGGCTAGGCGATGGCCGGCCGCGCGCGCCGCGCCAGTCACGGGACCGACATCTGGCCGGGCTTCGTCGACGCCCTGTCGACCCTGCTGCTGGTCCTCATCTTCCTGCTGGTGGTGTTCGTGCTGGCCGAGTTCTTCCTCGGCCGCGCGCTGTCCGGGCGCGACGAGGCGCTGGCGCGGCTGAACGAGCAGGTGATGGAGCTCGCCGACCTGCTGTCGCTCGAGAAGCAGGCCAATATCGACCTGCGCGGCGACATCACCCAGCTGTCGGCGCAGCTGCAATCCTCGATCGCCGATCGCGACCAGCTCGCCGGCCAGGTCAACACCCTGCTCGCGCGCCAGCAGGAGCTGTTGGCCCAGATCGATACCGCGACCGCCGATACCGCCGACCAGGAGACCTCGGTCGAGAACCTCAAGCTGCAGCTCGCCGCGGCGATGGCGATGCTCGAGGCGGCCCAGGCCACCGAGCAGGAGGCGCGCGAGAAGGCCAACGCCGCGCGCACCGAGCTGAGCGAGCAGCGCCGGCTGTCATCGACCGCCGAACGCCAGGTGGCGCTGCTCAACCAGCAGATCGCCCAGCTGCGCATCCAGCTCGCCGCCGTGCAGCAGGCGCTCGGCATCAGCGAGACCAAGGTCGACGAGCAGAAGGTGCAGATCGCCGATCTCGGCAAGCGCCTCAACATCGCGCTGGCGAGCAAGGTCGAGGAGCTGTCGCGCTATCGCTCGGAGTTCTTCGGCCGGCTGCGCGAGGTGCTCGCCGGGCGCAGCGACGTCAGCATCCAGGGCGACCGCTTCGTCATCCAGTCCGGGGTGCTGTTCGACTCGGGCTCGGCCGATCTCGGCGGCGACGGCCGCCAGCAGATCGCGGACCTGGCCGACCTCCTGATCGAGATCTCGTCCGAGATTCCCCAGGACATCGCCTGGATCCTGCGGGTCGACGGCCACACCGACATGCGCCCGATCAGCACCTCCCAGTACCGGTCGAACTGGGAGCTGTCGGCGGCGCGGGCGATCACCGTCGCCGAGGGCCTGATCGCGCGCGGCGTGCCGCCCGAGCACCTGGCCCCGGCCGGGTTCGGCGAGTTCCACCCGCTCGATCCCGGCGACAGCGAGGATGCCTACCGGCGCAACCGGCGCATCGAGCTCAAGCTGACCGAGCGCTAGCAGTCGCGGGCTGGAGCTTGCCGCGGGCCGGGGACTCGCTGCGATGACGCTGATTGGCCACGGAAGTCGATTCGAACGCCGCCGGCGCGACCGCTTGCGCATGGCGATGCTGCGCTTGATCGCCTATGCCACGGTAATCGGCGCGATCTCGTACTGGGCCTACAGCATGGGCGGCGAGCACGCCGACCAGCGCGCCCGCACGCTGAGCCAGCAGATGACGGCGCTTAAGGAGGAGAGCGAGGCGCTGCGCACCGAGGCCGATGCCGCGGTCGCCGCCCGGGCGGCGGCGGTGGAGCGCGCCGCGCAGTACCAGCGCCGCTACGAGGCCGAGGTGCCCGAAGGCGAGGTGCGCGACATCATGGAGTCGGTGCGCGCGCGCATCGCCGACGGCATCGCGCCGGCACGCATCTCCCACGTGGTCGCGGCGGTCGAGAACGAGAGCAGCTGCGAGGCCGAGGTGACCAGCCGCAGGTTCATCATCCAGACGCCGATCTCGAACGGCAGCAACGCCACGGTGTCGTTCGCCGACAACGCGATCGTGGTCTCCGGCACCGGCGCGTCCGCGCGCGACGGCGCCGGCAACGCGGAAGCCTGGTTCGATGCCGCCCAGCCGATCGCCCTTGACTTCACCCAGCCCGGCGGCCAGGCGAGCCAGGCCCAGGGCACCTTGCCGCTGTACCACTCGGTGGTGATCGACGACCGCGACCACAGGTTCACGGTCCAGGCCGCCGACACGCGCGGCTTCGTCACCGTCACCGAGCAGGTCTGCGCCTACCCGTGACAAAACAATTACTATTAAGACTTATGAATATGCTTTACACCCTCACCGCAATTTGCCATACGGCAAGATCGCCGTATTTCGAACCGCAGAGTCACCAGACTGCGAGTTCTCACACCGACGTCGCTGCTACCAGAAATAGCGGGCTAGAGAACCGGTCGGATACGACCTAAACTTTCCTCCACAAAATCCCATCGCCAACCCCAATGAGGGCCAACATAGTGCCGAAACAAACGAATAATCTTAATCCCTTTCGAGATTCCAGAACCATCTCGTTAAAACGGCAGGAACTCTAAGATGGTCAACACAATCCAAGCGGATGCTAGTCCAGAGAAGCGGCTATTCATCTACTTGATCACGAGAGACATCTCGTTGATCGATGCTTTCCTTGACCTCATCGACAATTCTGTAAACGCTGCGCTTGTGCCACTCGCCGACCGCCTTAGGACCGCTGACGATTACGAACGTTTGTTGTAGCTTATGCACGACGCTCCGGCCGCACGACATGT
>DASWHU010000128.1:0-1850 GCA_036398035.1 Alphaproteobacteria bacterium
CACGCCGCCCGAGTTCTCGGCGACGTTGCCGCCGATCGAGCACGCGATCTGGCTCGACGGGTCTGGGGCGTAATAGAACCCGGCGCCCGCCACCGCCTGGCTGATGGCGAGGTTGGTCACCCCCGGCTGGACCACCGCGCAGCGGTTGTCGAGGTCGATGTCGAGGATGCGGTTGAACTTGCTCAGGCCCAGGGTGACGCCGTCGGCGAGCGGCAGCGCGCCGCCCGACAGCCCGGTGCCGGCGCCGCGCGGCACCACCTTGGCGCCGGCCTGCTTGCACAGCGCCAGCACCTTCGAGACCTGCGCCGTGGTCTCGGGCAGCACCACCACCATCGGCAGCGCGCGGTACGCGGTCAGCCCGTCGGTCTCGAACGCGCGCAGCTCGTCCGCGTGCGCAATCACGCCCTCGCCGGGGACGATGTCGCGCAGGCGCTCGACCAGCCGGGCGCGGCCCTCGATCACGGCACGGTCCGGGTCCGGCATGCGCATGGCACGGGTCCTCGAGCTGGTGGCGCAAGCGCGCGCCGGCGCGCCGCCCTTGGCGGCGGCCCGCTCGCGATGGCCTCGATTGTGGGACCGCGCGCCGGCCCGGTCAATCCGGCGCGGCGCGCACGCGCCTAGCCCTGGCGCGCCTTGAACCGCGGGTTGGTCTTGTTGATCACGTAGACCCGGCCCTTGCGGCGCACCACCCGGCAGTCCTTGTGCCGGCGCTTGGCGGTCTTCAGCGACATGCGCACCTTCATGGCCGGTCCTCGTCCGATACGCGGTGCCGCGCCAGGTCCGGCGCGGCGGCGCGGACCTTAGGGGTGGCGCCCCCCGCTGTCAATCCGCGCCGCTGCCCGCGTCATGCCTGGCGCTTGACCGCATGGATGCGCCGGCAGCACAGCGCGCCGGCCGCGAGCAGCTCGAGGCGGCGGCGCCACAGCTCGAGCTCGCCGACGATCGCGCGGGCGACATCAGGCGCCACCGCGCCGGGGCTGAGCATGCGCACGAACCGGTCCCAGCCGGCGAGTGCCAGCTTTCTCGTCTCGGCGCCGACATCCTCGCTCGCGCGCAGCTCGAAGCCCAGCTCCTCGAGGCAGGCGAGCGTGCGCGCGACGCTCCACGGCCGGGGCTGCGGCAGCTCGTTGGCGATCCAGTCGTCGAGCGCCGTCGAGCTGTCGCCGTCGCGCGCGAGCAGGTAGTCCGTAACCAAGAGCTGGCCGGCGGGCTTGAGCACCCGATGGCAGTCCGCGAACAGCTCGTCCTTGGCGGCGAGCGCGAACAACGCCGCGCGCGAGACGATCGCGTCGAGCGCGCCGTCGGCGAGGTCGAGATGCGGCGGCGCGAACAGAGTGACCGGCGCGCGCTTGGCGAGCCCCGCCTTGGCCGACAGGGCCATGGCGGCCTCAACCAGGTCCGGGCTCGCCTCGAGGCCGGTGACATGCGCCCCGGTCTCGCGCGCGATCGCGCGCGCCGCGCCGCCAAGGCCAGCGCCGATCTCGATCGCGCTCCGCGTCGCATCAAGGCCGAGCGGCGCAACCAGCGCCAGCACCTGCGCATCGTCCCCGGGCGCAGAGAAGCCTGCGCCCCACAGGCCCTCGACCACTTGGCGGCGCGCCGGCGACCAGGGTGTGGATTGGGACGACTCGACGGTTAAGCCCGCTGCCGCCGGCTCGTCGGCGGCGGCCTCGGCGGGCGCGGGGTAAGCCTCGGGGTCCCAGTCCTCCCCCTCCCACCAGGCGTGAAAGCGGCCGAGCATCGGCGCCAGGCGTGCGCGCGCCGGGCCGTTGACGATCTGCGCGGCGAAAGCGCCGGCGGCGCCGATCCCGGATTTCACCAAGATGCGCACGCTGTGTTCCTTCAGCCCT
>DASWHU010000129.1:0-10656 GCA_036398035.1 Alphaproteobacteria bacterium
GAAGCGTTCGAGACCCAGGTCCGCGAGCCAGTGCCGGAGCTGCGTCACAGCGCACCCCGCGACCGTGTTGTACTCTGTGCGATCAAGTAGACCCCGCCCGCGCGCCGGGGGCAAGGGCGCGTGCGGCGCCGCGGCTCAGCGCCCCTCGGCGCGCCAGGCGAGCATCAGGCCGCCGAGGCCGAGGGTCAGCATCAGCCACGCGGGCAACAACGGCATCTGGTCGAGGCCGGTGACCTGGTAGCCCTCGCGCTGGACCACGCCGATCCAGCCGCGCCCCGCGCTCGCGCGGCCCGGGCGCACGCGGCGGATGTCGGGCACGCCCGAGTCGGCGAGCCAGGTGACGCTGCCGCCGCCGGCCTCGGCGATTCCGCGCAGGACGGCATCGGTCGCGCGCGCGTCCGCCATCTCGAGCGCATCGGCCGCGCCGACCACCGCGATCGCCGTGTGCCCGTCCTGATCGAGGCGGTAGAGGCCCTGCGCGTCCGCGGTCACGGTCGCGGTGGCGCGGCCGTCGCCCTGGTCCTCGAGCGCGAGCGTCGAGACCGTGCCGTCAGGGCCGGTCACCGCCACTTCGCCCTCGATCCGGTTCAGGCTGTGGCGGGTGACCTCGACGCGGTCGTCGACCACCCTGGCGACTAGGCTCTCCTCCTCGAGGTCGGGCTCCTTCATTAGCCAATGCACCAGGCGGCGCAGCAGGTCGGACTGCGGCCCGCCGCCCTCGTAGCCGCGCGCCCACAGCCATGATTGGTCGGACAACAGTTGCGCCACCCGGCCGTCGCCGATGCGGTCGAGCACCAGCAGCGGCCGCTCGCCGATGCCGCTCATCAGCGCCACCCCGCCGTTCTGGGTGACGTCGACCTGGCGGAACCAGCGCCCCCATTGCGGTGCGCCGGCCTCGCCGGCGGTGGCGCCGCTGCCGGGAAGCGTGGCGGTGACCGGATGGCGACGGCCCTCGGGCGTGAGCTGCGGGGTGAACGGCTCGCGGAACACGCGCCCGGTCGGCTGGCCGGGCAGGATGGTGCCGACCGGCGTGCCGGCAAGGCTTAGCGGCGAGGCGAACGACGGCCCGGCCGCGTCCAGCACCGCGCCGCCCGCCATCACGTAGTCGACGACGTTGGCGAGATAGACCATCGGCAGGATGCCGCGCCGGTGGTAGTTGTCGAAGATCACCAGGTCGAACTCGGCCAGGTTCGCCGCGAACAGCTCGTTGGTCGGGAACGGGATCAGCGACAGCTCGCGCACCGGCGTCATGTCCTGCTTGTTGGGCGGGCGCAGGATGGTGAAGTGGACCAGGTCGACCGAGGGGTCGGCCTTGAGCAGGTTGCGCCAAGTCCGCAGGCCCGGGTTCGGCTCGCCCGAGACCAGCATCACCCGCAGCCTGTCGCGCACGCCGTTGATCAGCACCACCACCTTGTTGTTGGCCGTGGTCAGCTCGCCCGCTGCCGGCTCGACCTCGATCTCGACCGCGGTCACCCCGGCATGGGCGACCGGCACCTCGAGCTCGGTGCGCTCGCCGATGCGCGCCGGCGCGCGGCGCAGGCGGCGGCCGTCGCCGCGCACCTCGAGCACCACCTCGGCCGCGGTCGCGCGCTCGTCCTCGACGCGGACCGCGAGCGCGACCTTGTCGCCGACGATGCCGTAGCTCGGCGCATTGACCACGGCGAGCCGGCGGTCGCGCTCGGCCCGCGCCCCGGTCAGCAGCACGTGCAGCGGGCCGGTGGCCTCGGCCTTGGCCTCGCCGGCGTCGTGGACCTGGCCGTCGGTGATCATGATCGTGCCGGCGACGCGCTCGGCCGGCACGTCGGCGAGCAGGCGGTCGCGGGCGGTGAACAGGCGGGTGCCGTCGGCGCCGCCGCGGCCGTCGACGGTGACGGTGCGGACCTCGAGGCCGCCGAGGGCGGCGAGCCGCGTCTCGATTGCGCGCGCCGCCTCGTCGGCCGCCGCCATTCGCGCGCCGATCTCCTGGCTCGCGGTGTGGTCGGTGACCAGCGCCACCACGTCGGCGAGCGCGCGCCGCTCCTCGCGCGTCACCGACGGCCCGAGCAGCGCCAGCCACAGCGCCGCCATCACCAGCGCCCGCCAGGCGAGGCCGTGCGCCCGGCGCACCGCGCCCCAGCCGAGGAGCGCGAGTGCAGCCGTCCCGAGCGCCGCGAGCGCCCACGCTGGCAGCGCCGGGTCGAAGGTGACGGTGGTGATCGCGCCCATCGCCGCGGCGCTAGTCGGTGAGGTCCGGGCGCGCGCGCCCGAGCCGGCTCAGGATCGCCGGGATGTGCACCTGGTCGGCCTTGTAGTTGCCGGTCAGCGCGTACATCACCAGGTTGACGCCGAACCGGAACGCAAGCTCGCGCTGGCGGTTGCCGCCCGGCACCACCGGGTACAGCGGGTAGCCGTCGCCGTCGAGCGCCCAGGCGGCGGCATAATCGTTGCCGCCGATCACGATCGAGGACACGCCGTCGTTGACGTCGCCCTCGTAGCGCTCGACCCACACCTGGCCGCCGTCCCAGCGGCCGGGAAAGTGGTCGATCAGGTAGAACGAGCGGGTCAGCGCGTGGTCCTGCGGCACCGGCAGCAGCGGCGGCACGTTGAGGCCGCTCAAGAGCGTGGCGAGGCGCGCATTGTGCGGGCGGTCCCCGCCCAGGCGCTCGACCGGCGACTGGTCGCGGGTGTCGAACAGGATCATGCCGCCAAGGCGCAGATACTCGGCGACGTGCGCCCGCGCGCCGTCCGACAGCGGTCCCTGGCCGTCGGTCATCGGCCAGTAGATCAGGGGAAAGAACGCCAACTCGTCGGACTCGGGATCGACCGCCACCGGCTCGCCCGCCTCGATCGCGGTGCGCGCCTGCAGGATCGTGGTCAGGCCGGACAGGCCGGTCAGGCTGGTGCCGTCGACCTCGGCATCGCCGGTGCGCACGTAAGCGAGGTGGGTGTCCTGGGTCAGCGCCGCGAGCGCCTCGTCGCCGGGTTCCTGCGCCTCGCCCGGGGGCGCGACGGCCGCCGCCGCCAGCGCCGCGGCCACGATCACGGCCGCGCCGCGCGCCGCTGCCGGAACCGGCAGCAGGCCGCGGAAGGCGAGCGCGATGACCAGGTCGGCGAGCGCGATGACGAACGCCGCGGCGAGCAGCGGCGGCTGCAGGTCGACCGTGCGCAGCGCGCCGTAGCCCTGCATCGTCGCCGCTCCCGCCAGCTCGCCGAACGCCGCATGCGCGAGTCCCGGCGTGCCGAGATTGAGCGCCCGGCGCTGCATCCGGTTGCCGTACTCGCCGGGCGGGTGCCGCGGCCCGGCGCGCGTCAGCCCAAGCTCGCGCGCCGCCACCGGCGCCGCTTCCGGCAACGGATCGCCGAGCCGGCCGAAGCCGTCGAGGCCAGTCAGCGGCTGCAGCCGCTCCTCGCCCTCGGGCCCGGCGACGCCCTCGCTCAGGCTGACGATCCGCTGCAGCATGTCGACGAACAGCCCGGACAGGGCGAGCGAGGACCAGTCGGTGTTGGCGGTGGTGTGGAACAGCACCAGCCAGCCACGGCCGCGCGGCGCGGCGGTGACCAGCGGCGTGCCGTCCTCGAGCCGTGCCCAGCTGCGCTCGGCGAGGCCGAGCGACGGCTCGGCGAGCACCTGGCGCTTGACCACCACGTCGTCGGGTATGGCGAGACCGGCGAACGGCGACTCGGCGTCGAACGGGCTGAGGCGCATCGGCTTGTCCCAGCTCAGCGCGCCGCCGAGTGCGCGCCCGCCGCCGGCCCTGAGCATCACCGGCACCAGATCGTCGACCCGCTCGGCGAGCCGCGGGCCGGCGAAGCGCACCAGCAGGCCGCCGCTCTCGATCCACGCGGCGAGGCGCTGGCGAATCGCGTCCGGAAGCTGGCCCACGTCCGACAGCATCAGCACCGACAGCGGGCTTGCGAGCAGGCCGTCGATGTCGCCGCGCTGCACCTCGGCGAACGGGCTCAGCGCCCGGTCGAGGTAATAGAGATCGGACAGGAACGGCTGGCTCTGCTCGAACGCGCCGCCGGACACCAGGCCCACCGGGCGTCGCCGCCAGCGCTCATCCACCAGCACCACCGCGCCGGCGCTGGACTCGCCCTCGAGCTCGATGCGCGCGACCTCGTTGCGCAGCTCGCCGGGCAGCTCGAGCGCGACCTCGGCCTCGACCGCGCCGTCGGCGAAGGCGACCGCCTGGCGGCCGAGCACGCGCCCGTCGCCGTCGCGCGCCAGCAGATACGCCGCCGCGCCCGCGCGCGCCGCCGCACGCACCACCCGCACCGTCATCCGCGCCGCCGCCGCGTCGGGCGCGAGCAGCAGCTTCGCCCGTTCCGCCGGGGCATCGGCGTAGACCGTGAGCGGGCCGATGTCGGCGAGCCGCTCGGCGAACCTTTCGGTCGCGCCGGGCTCGGCATCCGCCAAGCCGTCGCTCAGCCAGACCACCTCGGCATCGCCGAGCGCGGGCAGCGACGCGGCCAGCGCCTCCGCCGCCGCCGCCCGCGCGGCGGGCCACGGCTTGGGCGCGAGCACGCGCACGAAGCTCTGCGCCTCGCCCGCCTCGACCAGCCCGGTCGCGGCGAAGCCGCCGAGGCCGCCCGCGCCCTCGGTGGTCGGCGCGGTGCCCGCCACCGCCGCCGGCCGATGGCGGCGCTGGGCCTCCTCGAGCAGGGTCCGGGCGACGTCGAGGCGCTTCTCCCAGCCCGGCGCGGCCGCCCAGCCGTCGTCGATCACCAGCACCACCGGCCCGTCGACCGCGACCGTGCGCTGGGCGTTGAGCAGCGGCTGGGCGATGGCGACGATCACCAGCGCGGCAAGCGCGAGCCGCAGCAGCAGCAGCCAGAGCGGGGTATGGGTCGGCGTCTCCTCGGCCGGCTTGAGACCGAACAGGAGCCGGATTGCCGGGAACGCGATCCGCCGCGGCGCCGGCGGGTTGAGTCGCAGCAGCCACCAGATCACCGGCAGCGCGGCGAGCGCCGCCAACGCCCACGGCACCGCGAAGCTGAGGGCGCCGAGGCCGGTCACCGCTTGCGCCCGAGCGCGCCCGAGAGCGCGAGATAAAGCGCCAGCAGCGCGGTCTCGGGCGGCCGGTCGGTGCGGTGGCTGAGGAACGTCCAGCCGCTGCTCCGCGCCAGCGCCGCCAGCGCCGCGCGCTGGGCGGCGAGCCGATCGCGGTAGGCCGCGCGCACCGCCTCGACCCGCCCGATCAGCATCGAGCCCTCGCCCTCGGTGCCGTCGAAGCGCACCCGGCCGGCGAACGGCAGGCTCTCCTCGGCCGGGTCGAGCACCTGCAGCAGGTGGCCGGTGGCGCCGGTGCCGGTCAGCCAGTTCACCGCGCCGTGCAGGTCGTCGACCGGATCGAGGAAGTCGCCGATCATCACCACCTGGGCATGGCGCGGCAGGTAGTCACGGCCGGGCAGCCCGGCGACGCCGATCGGGGCGTGCATGAGGGTTTGCGCCAGCCGCTCGAGCGAGGCGGTGCCGCGCAGCGGCCGGCGGCCGTGGCCAAGCAGCGCCACCTGCTCGCCGCCGCGCAGCAACAGCGCGGCGAGCGCGAGCAGCAACAGGGTCGCGCGCGCCGCCTTGGTCTGGTCGATGCCGGGCGAGCGCCAGTCCATCGACGGCGAGGCGTCGCGCCACAGCCAGACGCTCGCCGAGGCCTCCCATTCCTGCTCGCGGACGTAGAGCGGGACCGACTTCGCCGACTGGCGCCAGTCGATCAGGCTGGCGGCATCGCCCGGCTGGTAGCGGCGAAACTGCCAGAAGGTCTCGCCGGGCCCGGCCTGGCGCCGGCCGTGGACGCCTTGCAGCACGGTCGCCGCCACCCGCCGCGCCGCCACCAGCAGCGCCGGCAGCGCCGCCGCCGCCTGCTCGGCGCGCTCGCGGGCCTGAACCGCCGACGCCGGCCCGGCCATTGCCCGCCGCGCCCTGCCGCTCAGAGCAGCGGTTGGCACATCGCGCCGATCACGCGGTCGATGGTCACGCCGTCCGCGCGCGCCGAGAAGGTGATGTCCATGCGGTGCCTGAGCACCGGCCCGGCCAGCGCCAACACGTCGTCGATCGACGGCGACAGCCGCCCGTCGAGGATCGCGCGCGCGCGGCTGGCCAGCATCAGCGCCTGGCTCGCCCGCGGCCCGGGCCCCCAAGAGACGCTGTCGCGCACCAGCTCGATGTCGCTGTTCCCCGGCCGGCCGGCGCGCACCAGGGTCAGGATCGCGTCGACCACGCTGTCGCCGACCGGCACCTCGCGCACGATGCGCTGGGCGGCGATCAGCTCGTCCGCGGTCATCGCCTGGCGCGGCTCCGATTCCTCGATGCCGGTGGTGGCGAGGATCATGCGCCGCTCGTCGTCGGCGTCCGGATAGTCGATGTCGATCTGCATCAGGAACCGGTCGAGCTGGGCCTCGGGCAATGGGTAGGTGCCTTCCTGCTCGAGCGGGTTCTGGGTGGCGAGCACGTGGAACGGGTGCGGCAGCTTGTGCCTGATGCCGGCGACCGAGACCTCGTTCTCCTGCATCGCCTGCAGCAGCGCCGACTGGGTGCGCGGGCTCGCGCGGTTGATCTCGTCGGCCATCAGCAGCTGGCAGAACACCGGCCCGTTGATGAACCTGAAGCTGCGCCGGCCGGTCTCTGATTCCTCCAACACCTCGGAACCGATGATGTCGGCGGGCATCAGGTCGGGGGTGAACTGGATGCGCTTCTCGGACAGGCCGATCACCTGGCCGAGAGTCTCGGTCAGCCGGGTCTTGGCCAGGCCCGGCACGCCGACCACCAGCGCATGCCCGCCGGACAACAGCGTGATCAAGGTCAGGTCGACGACCCCGTGCTGGCCGAAGATGCGCTTGCCGACCTGGCGACGGACCTCCGCCATCTTGCCGGCCAGCGACTCGACGCCCGCGACCAATGGCGCGGGCGGGGTGACGGACTTGATGGCGGCGGGCGCGGGATCGGTCATCGGGGGGCCTATGCCTTGGTGTATCGGTCGGGGCTTTGCGTTAACGTAGTCGCATGGCCGGCACGCCAGGCGACGATCCAAAACAGTCCGCCACCGACCCCCCGCGGCCGGCCGGCCTCGCGCCGGACGGCCCTCACCAGCGTGGCGACGTCGACATCCGCATCGGACGCGACGGCAGGTGGTTTTATCACGGTTCGCCGATTGGCCGCAAACCGCTCGTCAAGCTGTTCGCCTCGGTGCTCAGGCGCGACGAGGCGGGAGATTACTGGTTGCAGACGCCGGTCGAGAAGGCGCGCATCCGGGTCGACGACGCGCCGTTCGTCGCCGTCGCGCTGGCGGTCGAAGGCGAGGGGCGCGATCAACGGCTGGTGTTCCGCTCGAGCCTCGACGACGTGGTCTGCGCCGACGCCGACCATCCGATCCGCATCGCCGTCGATGCGCGGACCGGCGAGCCCGCGCCCTACGTCACCGTCCGCCCCGGGCTCGAGGCGCTGATCGCGCGCAGCGTCTTCTACCAGCTCGTCGACCTCGCGGACCAGTGCCCCGAGTCCCATATCCTCGGCGTGTGGAGTGCCGGAATCTGGTTCCCGCTGGGCTCGGCGGGCGAGGCGACATGACCCGGGACCTGGTCATGATGAAGGTCGGCAAGCGCACGGCCGGGCGCATCATTCCGGCCTCGCTCGCCCACGGTGAGCCGAGCGCGTCGGCGGAGTCGGCGACTATCGAGGCGGCGGTGCTGGTGCCGCTGATCGACCGCCCCGACGGCATGACCGTGCTGCTGACCCAGCGCAGCGAGCATCTCACCGACCATGCCGGCCAGGTCAGCTTTCCAGGCGGGCGGGTCGAGCCCGGCGACCGCGGGCCGGCCGATACCGCGCTGCGCGAGGCCGAGGAGGAGATCGGTCTCGCGCCGCCGCGGGTCGAGGTGGTCGGCTGCCTCGACATCTGCGTCACCGGCACCGGCTTCCGCGTGGTGCCGGTGGTCGGCCTGATCGCGGCGCCGTTCGACATCGCCCGCGACCTCACCCTCGACGCTTTCGAGGTCGCCGAGGCGTTCGAGGTGCCGCTCGCGTTCGTGCTCGACGAGTCCCACCACGAGCGCCGCACCGCGATCGCCCGCGGCGCACGGCGCGAGTTCTATGTGCTTCCCTATCAGGACCGCTTCATCTGGGGTGCCACCGCGCGCATGCTGGTCAATCTCCATGAGGTGCTCAGGGGCAGGTCGTGAGGACGCTCCTGACCCGGATCCTGCCGCTGCTGCTGCCGGTCCTGGTTTATCTCGGCTGGTGGTACCTCGCCCGCCGGCGCGCGCTGGCGCGCGGCGAGACCGGGCCGGCGCTGAGCGAGGCGCCGTGGACCTGGCTGTTCGTCGCCGGCTTCGCGCTGCTGGTGATGACCTTGGTGGTGCTCGGCCTGACCTGGGGCGAGGAGCCGGGCGGGGTCTACGTGCCGCCGCGCTACGAGGGCGGCAAGATCGTTCCCGGCCACATCGAGCGTTGATGCCCTGCACGTGACCCCCACCGGCCAGATTGCTCTGCAGCCGTGGATGCAGGCGCCGGAGACCGCGGAGGTACTGGCCGCGCTCCAAGCGCGCGGCACCACGGTGCGCTTCGTCGGCGGCTGCGTGCGCGATGCGCTGCTGGGCAAGGAGGTCGGCGACATCGACATCGCCACCCCCGATCCGCCCGAGACGGTGCTGGCGCTGATCGAATCGGCGGGCCTCAAGGCGGTGCCGACCGGCCTCGCCCACGGCACCGTCACCGCGATCGCGGGCGGCGTGCCGTTCGAGGTCACCACGCTGCGCCGCGACGTCGAGACCTACGGCCGCCACGCCCGGGTCGCGTTCATCGACGACTGGACCGACGACGCCGCGCGCCGCGACTTCACCATCAACGCCATGTTCCTCGATCCCGACGGCACGCTCTACGACCCGTTCGGCGGCCGGGCCGACCTCGCCGCCGGCCATGTGCGGTTCGTCGGCGAGGCGCGCCGGCGCATCGACGAGGACGTGCTGAGATTGTTGCGCTTCTTCCGCTTCCATGCGTGGTACGGCCGGCCGCCCGCCGACGACGAGGCGCTGGCCGCATGCCGGGAGCTGGCGCCCCGGCTCGAAACCTTATCCGGCGAACGATTGCAGGCGGAACTTTTCAAGCTGCTCGCCGCGCCCGCGCCGTTGCCGGCGCTCGAGCTCATGGCCGATGCCGGTGTGATGCCGCACCTGCTGCCAAACGCGCGCGCCGGCTGGCAGGCGCGGCTCGCCGCGCTGGTCGGGCTCGAGGACGCGCCGGCGAACGGCGACGCGGTGCGCCGGCTGGCGGCGATCGTCGCTGCGCCGACCGAGGCGCTGGCGGCGCGGCTGAGATTGTCGCGCGCCGATGGCGAGCGGCTGGCGGCGCTCGCGGGCGCCGCGGAGCTGCCGGCGCCGGCGATGGACGCGCGCGCGGTGCGGGCGATGCTCTACCGGCTGGGGCCCGAGCTGTTCCGCGACCTCGCCCTGCTCGCCTGGTCGGAAGCCGGCGGCGGCGAGGACGACGGCTTCGCCCGCCTGCTCGCCGCCGCCGCCGACTGGCCGTCGCCCGAGCTGCCGGTGCGCGGGCGCGACGTGCTCGCGCGCGGTATCCCGAAGGGCACGGCGGTCGGCGCGCTGCTGGCCGAGGTCGAGCGCTGGTGGGTCGCGGGCGACTTCCGCGCCGGGCGCGCAGAGGCGCTCGCCTATCTCGACCAATTGATCGCCGGCCAAGGCCGTGGCTGAGCCGGCCTGCTGGGCGCTGACCACCGGCGAGGCCGGCGCGGTCAGCCAGGCGGCAGGCCTGGCCGAGGCGGTCGGCCTGCCGTGGGTCGCGAAGCGGATCGAGTTGCGCCGGCCGTGGCGCTGGCTGCCGGGGCATCTGTGCCCGGTCGCCCTCGCCGGGCTCGGGCCGGGCGGCGACCGGCTTGCGCCGCCCTGGCCTGAGCTCCTGATCAGCTGCGGGCGGCGGGCGGTGGCGGCGGCGATCGCCATCCGGCGCCGCGCCGCCGGCGGCACCTTCGCCGTCCACCTCCAGCACCCGCACGTGCCGACGCACCTCTTCGACATGGTGGTGCCGCCGCGCCACGACCGCCTTGCCGGCGCCAACGTCCATGCCACCCGCGTCGCCCTGCACGGGATCACCGCGGCCAGGCTCGCAGAGGCGGGCGCGCACTTCCGCAGCCGCTTCGCGCACCTGCCCCGGCCGCTGGTCGCAGTGCTGGTGGGCGGCGACAGTGGCAGCTATCGCCTGACGCCGGAGACCGCGCGCGACCTCGCCGACCGGCTCGCGGCGCTCGCCCGGGAAGCCGGGGCGGGCCTGATCGTCACCGTCTCGCGCCGCACCGGGGCGGGCAACACGGCGGTGCTGCGCGCGCGCCTCGGCGCGGCCGGCGCCGAGGTCTGGGACGGCAGCGGCGAGAACCCGTATCTCGGCATGCTCGCGCTCGCCGACCACATCGTGGTGACCGCCGACTCGGTGTCGATGGTCTCGGAGGCGTGCGCGACCGGCAAGCCGGTGCACGTCTTCCCGCTCCCCGGCGGCAGCGCGCGCTTCCGCCGCTTCCACGATGCGCTCAGCGCCGAGGGCGTCACGCGACCGTTCTCCGGGCGGCTCGACAGCTGGTCGTACCCGCCGATCGTGGAGGCCGAAGCGGTCGGCGCAATCGTGCGCGCGAAGCTCGAGACGCGGCGCGCGCCGGCCGGGGCCGCCGGCGGCTAGCG